>NZ_JALBGZ010000966.1:0-1932 GCF_023006515.1 Bradyrhizobium sp. PRIMUS42 | reverse complement strand
ATAAAGCGCCATCGCCGCGGCGGTCGGCACGAGGCCGGTGCCGCGTCGCTCGAACAGCTCCATCTTCAGCAGCGCCTGGAAGTCGCGCAGCAAGCGGCTGACCGCGGGCTGCGTCACCACCATCAGCTTCGCCGCCTCGGTGACGCTGCCGGTGAGCATCGTCGCGCGGAAAGCCTCCACCTGCCGCGAATTGATCCGCGCCATCTCGAATTCCATTCATAACATTTAGGCATACAGAGGTTGCCATTATTCATTGGACGATGGAAGTATAGGTTGCGATCTTTTTCATCAGAGCTGGAGCCAGCCCGCTTTTTCGGCAGATTGGAGGGGGTCAAACCTCCAAATCGCGTCAAAACCCGCCGAGCAGGGGCCGGAGCCCTGGTCGGAAAGGATTAACGCGGAAGGAAATGCGGAAGGCGCCCCAGTCGGAGATTTGTCGGTACGTCACCTCATTCCGGTATGGAGATCGGTCCCCATGAAGACTTTTCGCCTTTTGACCGCGGTCAGCATCGCAGCGCTCATCGCCGTCCCGTCAGTCGCCTCGGCCCAGCAAAAGACGCTCTATGTCGCCGGCTATGGCGGCTCGTTCGAGAAGACGATCCGCGACGAGGTGATCCCGGCCTTCGAGAAGGAGAACGGCGTCAAGGTCGAATACGTCGCCGGCAACTCCACCGACACGCTGGCCAAGCTTCAGGCGCAGAAGGGCAATCAGCAGATCGACGTCGCCATCGTCGATGACGGCCCGATGTATCAGGCGATCCAGCTCGGATTCTGCGGCAAGCTCGAAGGTCTCCCCACGGATCTCTACGACACCGCGCGCTTCAAGGACGATCGCGCGGTTGCGATCGGCATCGTCGCGACCGGCCTGATGTACAACACCAAGGTGTTCAAGGAGAAAGGCCGGGCGCCGCCGACGTCGTGGAACGACCTGAAGGACACGAAGTACGCCAAGCAGCTCGTGATCCCGCCGATCAACAACACGTACGGTCTCGAAGCGCTGGTGATGCTGTCGAAGATGAACGGCGGCGGCGAGACCAATGTCGATTCCGGCTTCAAGATCTTCAAGGAAGAGGTCAATCCGAACGTGCTCGCCTATGAGCCGTCGCCGGGCAAGATGACCGAGCTGTTCCAATCCGGTCAGGCCGTGATCGCGGTGTGGGGCACCGGCCGCGTGCAGAGCTTTGCCAATACCGGCTTTCCCGTCGACTTCGTCTATCCCAAGGAAGGCGCCGCGACGCTGCTGACGACGGCGTGCCCAATCAACAAGCCGAACGCCTCGCCGCTGGCGGCGAGCTTCGTCAAGATGCTGCTCGATCCAAAGGTCCAGCTCGTGATGCTGAAGGATTACGGCTACGGCCCGGTGCTGAAATCGCTGGTGATCCCGCCGGAGCTCGGCAAGATGGCGCCGATCGGCGAGCGCGCGGCGAAGCTCTATAATCCGGACTGGACCATCATCAACGAGAAGCGCGAGGAGTGGACCAAGCGCTGGAATCGTGAGGTCGAGCGCTGATCTGATCGTCGCTAGCGGAGACAGCGCATGGCCTATCTCGAGCTCGATCGGGTCGCAAAGCAGTTCGGCGCGCAGACTGTGGTCGACGACTTCAGTCTGTCGGTGGGGAAGGGGGAGTTCATCTCCTTCCTCGGCCCGTCCGGCTGCGGCAAGACCACGACGTTGCAGATGATCGCGGGCTTCCTTGATCCCACGCGCGGCGCGATCCGCCTCGAGGGCAAGGATCTGACCGCGATCCATCCCGCCAAGCGCGGGCTCGGCATCGTGTTCCAGAGCTACGCGCTGTTTCCGCACATGACCGCGGCGGAGAACGTCGCCTTCGGTCTGGAAATGCGCAATGTGTCGCGCAACGAGCGGGCCGAGCGCGCGGATCGCAAGATCCCGTGCAGCCGCAAGCGGCCCCCCGAGATGATAGATGCGGC
>NZ_JALBGZ010000965.1:0-1937 GCF_023006515.1 Bradyrhizobium sp. PRIMUS42 | reverse complement strand
GGCCCGCCGATGATGGGCGGAAGCGCCTACGGCGGCGCCAGCGGCTACGCTGCGGCTGGCAGCGGAGGATCGCTGGCCGTCGATTTCGGCATCCTCGAGTTCACCTGGCGCACGCTGGTGCTCGTGATCGGCTCGTGCTTCGTCATTCCGGTGCCGTGGCTGTTCGTCTGGTACACGAACTGGATCGTGCCCTGCTTCAAAGTCCCCGGCCGGCCAAATCTCAGCTTCACCGGCACTGCGATGACGCTGGTGCCCTGGTTCTTCGGCTTCATCGTTCTGGCGATCGTCATCGGCTTCATCGGCAGCCAGATCCTGAGCAATCTGCTGTTCATCGTGCAGATCGTTCTCTACTGGCTCCTGATCAAATGGTTGATCGCGAACCTCGCCTCCAACGGGCAGCCGTTGGGCTTGAGCTTCACGGGCTCCATCTGGGCCTATATCGGCTGGAATCTGCTGTTCGCGATTTCCATCATCACCATCATCGGCTGGGCCTGGGTCGCCGCGGCACAGCTGCGCTGGTTCTGCCGCAGCATCGAAGGCACGCGGCGCGAGATTGTCTTCAAGGGCAGTGGTCTCGGCATCCTCTGGCGGGGCATCGTCGCCGCGATCCTGTGCAGCCTGATCATCCCGATTCCGTGGGTGTATCGCTGGATCATGAACTGGTTCGCATCGGAGACCGTGCTGGCTCCGCGCGGGTCCCTTGGTGCATGATCCGGAAAGCCTCGAACGCGATACCTCGCGTTTGAGGTGATTATCCCTTCCGCTCGCGCACGGAGCCTTCCTGCGCGACGGAGGCGACCAGCGTGCCGTCAGGCTTGAAGATCGAGCCGCGGGTGAGGCCGCGGCCGCCTCGCGCGCTCGGCGAATCCTGCGCATAGAGCAGCCATTCGTCGGCGCGGAAGGGGCGGTGAAACCACATCGCGTGGTCGAGGCTCGCGGGCATCATGCGCTTGTCGAACAGCGTGCGGCCATAGCGCGCCATGATCGCATCAAGCAGCGAGAAGTCGGAGGCGTAGGCGAGCGCGCACATGTGCAGCGCCGGATCGTCCGGCAGGGTCGCCGCGGTCTTGATCCAGACGTGAATGCGGCCGTCGTCGATCTTCTGGCCGAAATAACGGCCGAGCTCGACCGGGCGCAGCTCGATCGGGCGATCGGATTCATAGTAGCGGCGGATGAAGTCGGGCATCTCCCGGAACATGGGCTGCTTCGCCACCTCCTCCGCCGTAAGTTTTTCCGGAGGCGGCACGTCAGGCATCCTGTCCTGATGGTCGAACGCACTCTCTTCCTCGGCATGGAAGGAGACCATGATCGAAAAGATCGCGTTGCCGTGCTGGATCGCCGTGACGCGGCGTGTCGAGTAGCTCTTGCCGTCGCGCAGGCGCTCGACCTGGTAGATGATCGGGATCTGCGGATCGCCCGGCAGGACGAAATAGCAATGCAGTGAATGCGGCAGCCGGCCCTCGACCGTGCGGCAGGCTGCAACCATCGCCTGCCCGATCACCTGGCCTCCAAAGACCCGCTGCCAGCTCGTCTTAGGGCTGTTGCCGCGGAACAGGTTCACCTCGAGCTGCTCGAGGTCGAGGATCGAAATCAGGTCGATCAGGCTTTTGGACATGATGGTGCTTTCGCATTGTCGTCATTCCGAGGCGATGCAGAGCATCGAACCCGGAATCGAGAGCCGATAACCTCCGGATTCCGGGTTCGCGCTTTGCGCCCCGGAATGACAGGAAGGAGCGCCCTTGTTTCACCGCACTGTTTCGCCCACCTCAAGTCTGCTAGCAAGACCAGGATTTGGCCGGGAATTTGGGTATGTCGGTACAGGGTAGCATTGTCATTGGTGGCGGCGCGTTTGCAGGGCTTGCGCTGGCGCTGGCGCTGCGCCAGGGGCTCGGGCCCGAGATTCCCGTCATCGTCGCCGATCCCGCGCTCGGCATGCG
>NZ_JALBGZ010000964.1:0-1941 GCF_023006515.1 Bradyrhizobium sp. PRIMUS42 | reverse complement strand
CGCACCTTGGCGCGGGCGGCCTCCCCCTTGCGACGCTCGGCTTCGCGCCGCCGCTCCTCCTTCTCGAACGCAGCGGCAGCCTTGCGCGCGGCCTGATCGTCGGTTTTGCGGGATGATTTCTTTGCGGTCTTGGCCGGACGCTGCTTCGATGTCGGCTTGCTTTTGGGTTTGCGTTTGGGCTTGGCGTCGTCATCGGCAAGATCGGTGGGCAGTTCGGCGCTCTCCGTGAAGGCGCCGTCGGATCCGACGGGCCGCCTGAGCACGATGCCCGGCTTCGCCATGGTTGCCGCGACGATGTCAGGGTCGTCAGTCTCCTTCGCTGCGCCCTGATGAAACAGGTTGGAGCTGGCGCCCCAGGCCTCGAGCGCCGCCTTCATCGAGGGCGCCGCGATCGCCTGGTCGAAGAAGCCGAGCGAGGTCTGGTAGGTCTTCAGTTTCTTTGGCATGTCGCGCCGTTAGCGTAGATCTTAGCCCGGATGAGCGAAGCGATATCCGGGACTCATCCCGAAGTATATCCCGGATGTCGCTTCGCTCATCCGGACTACCAACTACGAATTTTCCACCAGCGCATCATAACCCTGCTCGCTGAATGCCAGCAGACAAAACCCGTGCCCGAACGGATCGGCCAGCATCGCGATCCGGCCATACGGCGCATCGCACGCCGGCACTTCCAGGATCGCGCCGGCGCGCAGCGCGCGTTCGACGGCAGCATCGACATCATCGACGACGACGTCGATATGCACGGGCGTCCAGTGCCGGTCGTAGCGGCGGCGATCGCTGCCGGCGCCGACCGTGCCGGCCTGCTTGGTCAGGAGATAGACCGGCGCGCGCCAGCCGAGCAGCTCGACGAAATCGGTGCCGAAGCGGCGGCCGACCGTGAGGCCGAAGGCTTCGGTGTAGAAGCTCGTAGCTTGCGCGACGTCGGGGACGTCGATGTTGAGAAGGAAGGTCATGCCGGCCTCGCTGCGCAGTTGCGCGGCGAACGTAGCCCGGATGGAGCGCAAGCGGAATCCGGGATGATGCCGCACGCTCGGCCGTCGGATTTCGCTGACGCTCCATGGGAGCTACGCAGGACTCTCCTCGTGATCGGACAAGCGCCAGCATGACATCATGCCACTGCTTTGCCCGACGGATCAATCAATATTCGGCATTGCCGAAATATCGAACGTTATCAAAGATGTGCCTACTGTGCATGGGGTTGTTTTCCAGATTCGATGTCCGGCGGGCTTACTTGCCTCTCAGGCTGGCTCGCCGTGATCCTCGTTGCACTGTTTCGGTGATATCGCACCGGCAGGCGATGACGGCGCGCGCGGTCGGCAGCTTTCCCTTGCTTTCCTGTTCCCCGCCCCTACGGTCGCGGCGCCAACCAAGCGTTGAGACGAGAAAAGAATTAGACGAGACTTGCCATGACCGACACGATGAAATGCCCCGCCTGCAACTCCGAGCACGCCTATCAGGACCGCGGTCTCTGGGTCTGCCCGGAATGCGCCCATGAATGGAGCGGTACGGCGGAGACGGCCGCGGACACCGCGCAGGACGCCGGCGTGCGCGATGCCAACGGCAACGTGCTTGCTGACGGCGACAGCGTCATCGTGATCAAGGATCTCAAGATCAAGGGCTCCTCCTCGGTCGTGAAAGGCGGCACCAAGGTGCGCAACATCCGTCTCCAGGACGCCAGCGACGGACACAACATCGCCTGCAAGATCGACGGCATCGGCGCGATGAACTTGAAGTCGGAGTTCGTGAAGAAGGCGTAGCTCGCGCTAGCTTTGCCGCTGCGCCAGGTAAAACCCGCACAGCACCGTCACGAGGCCCGCGGTCTGCAAGAGCGTCGGCGGCTCGCCGAGCAGCAGCCAGAGATTTTCCAGCCGCTTGTCGCGGATCAGCGCCTGCGGCAGCTTTGCGACGCCCTGCACCACGTTGATGAGGTCGAACACGACG
>NZ_JALBGZ010000963.1:0-1943 GCF_023006515.1 Bradyrhizobium sp. PRIMUS42 | reverse complement strand
GAGGCGGTGGAGGTGCGGAGCCCGGCTTGCGCTCGGCGGTCAGCGCCACCATGACGGTGGTGACGCCGGGAATGGTGCGCACGGCGGCCTCGGCCTCGGCCCGGATGGATTCCCAGGCCCTGGCCTCGGCGGCGTCGACATTGATCGAGAAGAACACCTTGCCGTCGGACGCGCTGATGGCGCTCAGCACATTGGCATTGGTGAGCGCGACCCCGCGAGGCGACTTGATCCTGGCGAGGCTGTCGAGAACCTGTTGCTGCGTCACGCTCAAAGCGCATCTCCTGAACGGAGCCTGATCCGGAGCCGGAGGGCTGCGCCAGCGCAAAGCGTGGAGCGGCTTCCCGGCAAGGTCATGCTCGAGACTCTAGGATGCCCCATTAGAGCGGAAACGCCCAAAAGGCTACTGCCTGCCGATATCGTCAGCCATCTCGGCGGGCGCGGCCCCCTGCTCCCTGGCAGCCTCGTAATTCAGCTCGATCATGACCCCATTGGGGTCGTGAACGAAGATCTGCCAGAGGTCGCCGCCGGGCACCTGGCGGGAGTCGAACTTCATCCCCTTGGATGTCAGCCGCTGCTTCATGCCGTCAAAGCCGCGGCTGACGAAGGCGACGTGGTGGACAACGCCGGAGTCAGGCTTTTGTGGCTCAGCCGTCGCAGAAATATCGACGAGATGCACCACCGGTTTACCCTCGCTGTACATCCAGGCGCCGGGGAAGGCGAAGTTCGGCCGGGCGCCTTTTTCCAGGCCCAGCACAGCCTCGTAGAAGTGGACGGTCTCGGCCAGATTTCGGGTCCGGATGTTGAAATGATCGAGGACGCCAACGCTCACGCCGCCCATGCTCTCGCTCCCTTTTTCGAAGTCCTTAGGTCCCGCCATCCTAGCACAGGGGGCCGACAAACGAAGCCGTTGCCCTCCCGGCTCAACGGTTTATGGTGCGCCTCCGGCCCGCCCTCGCAGCGGAACTCCGAGGATGCCGCCCGGCGTCCTCGCCCGGATACAACCGTAAAACTCAAGCTACGGACAAGGTACCACACATGGCTAAAGTCGCTTTCCTCGGTCTCGGCGTCATGGGCTTCCCCATGGCCGGACACCTCGTCAAAAAAGGGGGCCATGAGGTCACCGTTTACAACCGCACCGCGGCCAAGGCGAAGGAATGGGCGGACAAGTTCGGCGGCAAGGCCGCAGCGACCCCGAAGGCCGCCGCCGAAGGCCAGGATTTCGTGATGTGCTGCGTCGGCAACGACAACGATCTGCGCGCGGTCACGATCGGCCCCGACGGCGCCTTCGCCGGCATGAAGAAGGGTGCGACCTTCGTCGATCACACCACCGCCTCCGCCGAGGTCGCACGGGAGCTGGACGCAGCCGCCACCAAGGCCGGCTTCAAATTCGTCGATGCGCCGGTCTCGGGCGGCCAGGCCGGCGCCGAGAACGGCGTGCTGACGGTGATGTGCGGCGGCGCGCAGGATGCCTATTCCGGCGCCGAGCCGATCATCACAGGCGCCTATGCGCGGATGTGCAAACTGCTCGGGCCCGCCGGAAGCGGCCAACTCACGAAGATGGTCAACCAGATCTGCATCGCCGGTCTGGTGCAGGGTCTCTCCGAGGGTATCCACTTCGCCAAGAAGAGCGGCCTCGACGTCGCCGCAGTGATCGAGACCATCTCCAAGGGCGCGGCGCAGTCCTGGCAGATGGAAAATCGCTACAAGACCATGAACGACGACAAATACGATTTCGGCTTCGCGGTCGAATGGATGCGCAAGGACCTCTCGATCTCGCTGGCTGAAGCCCGCCGCAACGGCGCCACCCTTCCGGTGACCGCACTCGTGGACCAGTTCTACGCCGAGGTCGAGAAGATGGGCGGCAAGCGCTGGGATACGTCGAGCCTGCTCGCGCGCCTGCAACGCTGAGAGCGCGTGGCGGTCGCTGCCCGGGCAGCCGCGAC
>NZ_JALBGZ010000962.1:0-1947 GCF_023006515.1 Bradyrhizobium sp. PRIMUS42 | reverse complement strand
CGCGATTGCCGGCGTGATCGATGGCCGCCCGCTCGCGGAGGCGGCGGCTGCCGCCGGCGTTCCACTGTGGCTGCGCAAGCTACCGCCGGAAGCCTTTGCAGGTCCGATCCCCCGATTGCCCGATGGTGAGCTGTTTCGCCGGCAGATCGCGAACCACCTTCCGCGCTCTCCCAAGCTGACGCCGACATGGCTTCAGCTCGTGGCCGACGCCGCCGAACTCGCGCATGAGCCGGTGGCCGTATGGATCGCACGCGAGTTCATCCGCGAGCCGGAGCGGGTGAAGACTGCGCGGCTGCGTTCGATCTGCCTCTGGGCCTGGTTTTCCTCTCAGCCCGCGACGCTGGGGCATGACCTGATCGAAAGGCCGTGGACACCGGACATGCGCATCGATGCCGCACGTGCGGCCGCAAGCGATTGGCTGACGATTGTCGCCTTGCATGCCAATCTCGGCCGCAAAGCGATCGCCGACATGTGGCTGCGGCCGGGCCGGATGGTGGGCTACGAGTTCATGCCGCTGGATTCGATTGCTGCCATCATCGAAGAGGCGAAAGCGATGCGGAATTGCCTCAGAACCTTTGGCAACAGCCTCGCACACAATCAGGCCCGGCTCTGGAGCATCCGGAAAGACGGCGAGCGACTCGCGACGTTGCGCATAGCCCGCCGCTATCGCGATCCGCTGCCGAACCTCGTCGAGCTCAAAGGTCCCGACAACGTCGAGGTCTCGCGCGAATTGTGGTGGGTCGCTCGCCAATGGCTGCACAAGCATGATCTGTCGCAGATCGACATCGGGCAATTCGACTGGGGTACGGCGCCGCTCGACAGCGGAAGCTGGATGTTGCTGTGGCGGCCCTACTGGCTCGCCAAGCGGCGCATCCCGTTCTGGCTGCCGATGGCCCCGTCGCGCCAGGTGCTCGAGACGCTGTGAGCAGATATGATGTTCTCCGAAATTCTTGCGGGCAGATCGACACGCGTTCGCGGCCTCGCGGCATCGTTTGCCCGAGTTGTGCTTTTTCCTCGCCCTCTCGGAAAGAAAGGGCGCAGGGAAGGCCGGGCGCCGGCTGGCACCCGTAAAGACCCCCGTGCTGAACAGATGCACACGCAATGCACAGGGCAGCCGAAACCCGGCCTTCCCTGCGCGATGGTTTGACGGCCTATGCCGTGCTCTCCCGGGAGCCGAACTTTCCTCTGGCCTCCCTCGCCCCGCGAACTGGATGATGCAGTCTGCCCGGTTGGACTCGCTTGCATCTCCGCGAAAGGCTTGACCGTAGCAACGACGGCCAGGACCACGCGGTTTTCGCCGTACGCAGGGGCGCCGTTCGTCTTTGCGGGCCGCGCGTGCTCACGAGATCATCTCGCCCTGCACACGCAAGCTCCGCCTTTAACGCCGCCCGCGTCCATCGCAACTCCCAGCCCGCGTTCGAAACGACGTACGACCGCCCCTTTGGTGGGTTGGGATGGCCGACACATACGATAAATCCGAACTTCGGTAAAGGAGAATATTTTTGACGAGAGAGGTTGACAGCGAATTGGATGTTTTGGCCGACGAGTGCCTTCGATGGGCCCACGCGATGACCGGCGCTGGTATCTCGGCCCGACGAGGAGCGATCGATCGCTGGCATGCTTACGAGAATGAGGCGAGAAAGCGGGCCTTGCGCGATTGGTGCACATTCCATGCGATCGAAATCATCGATTGATCAGGCGCGCGTTCGGACGCCGTGACTTGGACCAACGGTGACGCAGCTCCGCCGTCTTCTCGCCCCCATTGTCATTCAGAGGATAGGCGGGGCGGCGTTACGGTGGGCAAGTTCCCTGGGGTTCCGTGTGATCGTCCGACATCTTCCACCACGTGCTTCCCGTCATTCTGTTTCGCGCCGCGCTTTCCTCGGCGGACTTGCGTCGGCAGGCAGTGCCCTCGCGCTCGGCGGATGCGCCGGCCTGGGTGCGACC
>NZ_JALBGZ010000961.1:0-1949 GCF_023006515.1 Bradyrhizobium sp. PRIMUS42 | reverse complement strand
GGACCCCCGCCGCGAATGTCGGCGGCACCCTCGACGCGCTTGCGCACGGTATGGTCGAAGATGACGACGCGGTCGGCCTGCAGCGTCGCGCGCAGGAACGCCTCGACGGCGGGATAGTAGACCGCCCTCACCTCCTCATCGTCAAAGAAATCCTTCACCCGGGTCGGATGGCGCACCAGCGCAAAGCCTTCGCGATCGAGCGAGAAGTTCTGGGCGATCAGCCGCGCATCGAAGATCGGCACCTGATGCGGCTCGGCGAGCGCCGTGCTCTTCGGCTCGCCCGGCGGCGGATCGAAGGCATAGGTGCGCGGCTTGGTTGGTATCGGTGCGAGATAGTTGAGTTCGGCAGTGACGAAAGGAAGCGACTCGATCTTTGTTTCTTGCAGGCCCATGGCCGGTCTCCCGATGTGGTCGTCGGATTGATTTTTGCGGGGATGCGAAGGGGCGCAAGGGAGACGGTGCAAATAGCAATGGGGGTGTTGCTGCCAGCGCGATACGCAGAAAGAACGTTTCGAGAAAGACTGCCGGGTTAGAAGGCCCACTCTCGTTTCACGGATGCTTGAGCGCCTTGCGAGGTTTCGTGCCCCGGACGCAGCGCATCACGCAGTGGTGCGCTGCTGAGCCGGGGCCCATCTCGCGGCGGACGCTTGCAGCATGGGTCCCGGCTCTGCGGAGCAGCGTTACGCGTTGCAGCGCGTCCGGGACACGAGACCTCGCTACAATCCCGCCTTCACGATCGCATCCGCAAACGAACGATCCACGATCTCGGCGGCATCGAGCTTCTGCTTGATGAGGCCCCAGCGGAAATAGAGGTCGATCGTGCTCTGCTCGTCCGCGACTACGCCGTCGTCGATCGGCGCGATGCGGATCTTTGCGCGCGATAGCCAGTTCTGCGGCACAGAAGTCGGGATGTTCATCAGCCTGCCCCAGGTCGCGGCATAGCTGTCGATATTGTTTAGCGACCACGCCCGCGCGGCGGTGAGGCGGCGAATGAAATCCGTCAGCTCCGCGCGCTTGTCCCTGATAGCGTCGGGTCGTGCGACCTGGAAGCTCAGCCCCGGCGTCAGGCCTTCCGAGGTGATGATGCGACGCGACTTGAACAGCACCTCCTCCTGGCTGACATACGGCTCCCAGGTCGACCACGCATCGACGGAGCCTTGCGTGTAGGCGATCTTGGCATCGGAGGGCGCCAGGAACGCGATCTGCACGTCGCTCGCAGCCCAGCCGTTCTTCTCCAGCGCGGCGAGGATCAATTGATGACCGATCGAGCCGCGGCCGGTTGCGATCTTCTTAGCCCGCAGATCGGCAAAGCTCTTGATCGGCGAATTCTCCGGCACGAGGATCGCGAGGCCCTCGCGAGTCTGCCGGATCGCGGCAATCGCCTTGACCGGCGCGCCGGAGGCCGCGGCGAAGGTGAAGGGCGCGTCCCCAACGAGCCCGGTCTCGATCGCGCCGGCACTGAGCGCTTCCAGCAAGGGAGCTGCCGCCGGAAACTCCTTCCACTCGATCTTGTAGGGAACGTCCTTGAGCACGCCGGCCGCTTCCATCACGGCCTGCGCATTGCCCTTCTGGTCGCCGACGCGCAAGGTGGTTTGCGCCGCCGCGAGCTCGAACGAAGCGAACAGTAGCGCCCCGGCCAGCATGAGGCGGATCATTCCGCGGCCTCCCCGCGAACGGCTTGGCGCTTGGCGATCAGCTCCCGGGTCAGCGGGATCAGCTCGCGGCCATATTCGATCGCATCGATCAACGGGTCGAAGCCGCGGATCAGGAAATGGCCGATGCCGAGGTCGTAATAGTCACCGAAGACCTCGGCGACCTGCTCGGGCGTGCCGACCAGTGCCGTGGTGTTGCTGTTGGCGCCGGTGAGCTTTGCGATCTCGGTCCAGAGCCGCTTGTCGATGCGGCTGCCCTGGTCGGCGAGCGCGAGCAGGCGTCGCGCGCCGGCGGTA
>NZ_JALBGZ010000960.1:0-1957 GCF_023006515.1 Bradyrhizobium sp. PRIMUS42 | reverse complement strand
CGCCTGGCCGCCTGCTGCGCCACCAGGAAGCCGCCATAGGCGCTGACCGCGATCGCCTGCGCGACATCGGCCGGGACGAGATCCACGATCGGCCCACGGGCGCGGCCGCTGGCATTGTAGACGACGAGATCGGGCGTACCGATCTCGCGCTCGACGAGGCCGAACAGGCGTTCGACCTCCTCGGGCTCCGTCGCGTTGCAGGCATAGGCTTTCGCGCCGGTCTCGCTGCAGAGCGCGCCGAGCTTCTCGATCTTTCGGGCGGCCAGCGCAATGCGAATGCCTTGCGCGGCGAGCAAGCGCGCCAGCGAGGCGCTCAATCCTTCGCCGGCACCGACGATGAGAGCGATCTTGTATTTCGGATGTTCCATGGCGTGATCTCTTAGGACAGGGAGACGCTGATCTAGGCATGGGCCGCGCGAACAACCAGCCGGCGCGGTCACAATTCCGCAGGGCGAATTGCTCCCTCACGGCGATCATGCCGCCCTGACAATTTGCGGCTTTATCGCGATCCGCGGCTGGAGCATGATCGACATCATCCAAAGCGGCAAGCGCCAAATCAGCGCAAAATGTCCGCATGGCGGAAACGATAGAGGACGATCATGCACAAGCCGGTCACCGCACAGCCGAAAAACGCCGCGGCAGAGCAACCCGGCCTGCTGGCGCCCGATACATCTGGCATGAATTTCTACCGCGCCGATCCGGCGCTCACCGACCTCTTGCGCATCCATCTGCCGGACACGCTGTTCCGTCACGTCGAGCCGCATCTCGACCGTCTCGGTGAGCTCGCCGGTGGCCGTCTCGACGAGTGCGCGCGCCTCGCCGACCGCCACACGCCCCTGCTGCACCAGCGCGACAAGTTCGGCCGCGACGTGCAGTGGATCGAATATCACCCGGCCTATCGCGAGCTGGAGAATGCAGCGTTCGGGGAGTTCGGCATCCATGCGCTCTCGATCCGCAAAGGCATCATGGGCTGGCCGGATAAATACCCTGTCGTGGCCAAGCACGCCTTCACCTTCCTGTTCAACCAGACCGAATTCGGCATGGGATGTCCGATCAACGTCACCGACGGCTGTGCCAAGCTGCTGGCGAATTTCGGCAGCGAGGCGCTGAAGGCGAAGTATCTCGACGGCCTGACCTCGACCGACATGAGCAAGCTGACCCAGGGCGGCCAGTTCATGACCGAGAAGGAGGGCGGCTCCGATGTCGGCACGCTGACGACGCGCGCGGTGCAGGAGGGCGACCATTGGCGCCTCTACGGTGAAAAATGGTTCTGCTCGAATGCCGATGCCAAGGTCGTGATGCTGCTGGCCCGTCCCGAAGGCGCTGGCCCCGGCACGCGCGGCGTCGGCCTGTTCCTGATGCCACGCTTCCTCGACGACGGCTCGCAGAACCGCTACCGGATCGTCCGTCTCAAGGACAAGCTCGGCACCCGCTCGATGGCATCAGGGGAGATCAAGCTCGAAGGCGCGATCGCCTATGCGGTTGGAAAGCTCGATCGCGGCTTCGTGCAGATGGCCGAGATGGTGAACTCCTCGCGGCTCTCCAACGGCGTCAAGTCTACCGCCCTGATGCGCCGCGCCTATCATGACGCGATGACGGTCGCGACCAACCGCGTCGTGTTCGGCCAGCGCATCATCGACCTGCCGCTCGGCCGACGACAGATGCTGAAAATCATGCTGCCGGTCGAGCAGGCGCTGTCGATGAGTTTCCTCACCGCCGACGCACTCGACCGCGCCGAGGCCGGCAGCCAGGATGCGGCAGCACTGCTGCGTATCCTGACCCCGACGCTCAAATTCCGCGCCACGCGCGATGCGCGAAAAGTCTGCGGCGATGCGCTCGAGATGCGCGGCGGCATCGGCTATATCGAGGAGTTTGCCACCGCCCGCCTGCTGCGCGATGCCCATCTCGGCTCGGTCTGGGAAGGCACCGGCAACATCGTCGCCATCGACGCGCTGCG
>NZ_JALBGZ010000095.1:0-13116 GCF_023006515.1 Bradyrhizobium sp. PRIMUS42 | reverse complement strand
GTCGACGATGGCGAGCAGCTTCAGGGCCGCAGGCGATGCGCAATTGTCCCGGTCACCGTCGCAGAGCGCAAGCTGCACCATGTCGTCGTCGAGCCTGTGCTTCAACGCGGACCATTTCTGCTGCAGGCTGCCGGACGAGATGGCGAAGGCGAACACGCCGAACGGCTCGGCGGATTTGCGCACGAGAAGGCCTGCTCCCGGCGACAGCAGCGTGCCGGCGCGGAGCTCGGCGACCGATCCGAGCAGGATCAATCCGCACATGACAAGGATTGCGCGCCAGGCGCGCGAGCAAGCAGCCGTCTCCATCTGACATCCCCTTCCCGGGCTTCGCCAGGTCCCCCTCGACCTCGACGTGCCGGGCTTTGTTGCTTTCGTGGAGATAGTGCGAGACGGGCCGTTTTGTTCTGCTTAACGCGCCGGGAGGGGGCGCCAAAACCAGGGAACAGGCTGAAACGGGCCTGCCCAAATTGCGTAAAATTTTACGATTCGGAGGCTAATCGTGTCCGGCTGCCGCGAAAGGGAGCCAATTGCAGGCAAAAGTTGTGGGGGTGCCGAATCTGCGTCCTATGGCCAACAACCCCTATTTCATGGGGTTCTGTTAGTTAGGTCACAGATTTAACTCCGTATTTGCCGCAGGATGCTGCGGGACCCCGTGAAGGAAAGATGATGCAAGTATCTGCTGCGTGACTATACAGCAGGTTACTCTGGATGACTGGAAATGCGTGGAAACGAGCTAAATTCGACTTCAGAATACTTGAGGGATTACCTTGGCTTCTCTGGAGAGGTTCCGACCCGCGGGGCCTCTTGGTGCCAAGTGATGCGAAATCACACAAGCAATAGATGGTATCGCTAAGGACTTCCTAATGCTATGCAAGCTTAGGCGGTCGATACTTACTTAAATTTTAACCCTTTTACGGTGCCCGATTGAATTACGCTGGCCAATTTGACGCCGCGATTTCTTTGGACGGCCAAGGTTCCCGTTCGTCTGCAGCGGGCCATGTCGATTCCTTTACGGCGAAAGCGCATGGTCATGTGCCTGAGGGCGCGTTCGTTGTTCCCGACCCCAATCTGATCTTCAACGGCGAGTTCAAGCGCACGGGGCTCGATCTCGTGCTGTCCCACGAGGGGCACGAGTTCGTCGTTCACGATTATTTCAGGGGCGATAAGCGTGCCGCGCTCGCCTCCCCCGACGGCGCCCATCTCAGCGGCGACGTCGTCAACGCGCTCACGGGTCATGTCCAGGTTGCGCAAGCCGCGCCCGGTGCGGCCGCGGCCCAGGTCATCGGCCACGTCACCAAGCTCGTGGGCAGCGCGACCGCGATCCGCAACGGCGTCTCGGTCATCCTGAACAACGGCGACAACGTCGAGAAGGGTGACGTGGTCTCGACCGGCGCCGATTCGACGCTCGGCATCACCTTCATCGACGGCACCGTGTTCGGCCTGTCCTCCAACGCGCGGATGGTGCTGAACGAGATGGTCTACGACCCCAACGGGTCGAGCAATTCCTCGCTGCTCAGCCTGGTCGCGGGCACCATCACCTTCGTCGCCGGCGAGACCGCCAAGCACGGCGACATGAAGATCGACACGCCGGTCGCCACCATGGGCATCCGCGGCACCGCCGTGCTGACCCAGATCAACTTCGTCGTTCCCGCCGGCGGCGGCGATCCGCAGCCGCAGGCGAGCTTCCAGGTGCTGGTCGAGCCGAACGGCACGACGGGCTCCTACATCCTGTTCGACAAGGTCACGCTGCTGCCGATCGCGACGGTCAACCAGGCCGGCCAGATGATCCAGATCAGCGGCGGCAACGTCTCGATCTCCAATGCGCTGATGTCGCCGGACGTGCAGAAGCTGATCACGGACGTGTTCACGCTGAAGTTCACCGACAACAACACCAACACAAAGCTGACCACGAACTTCACCGACACGCTCACGCCGGTCTTTCAGGAAGTGGTGTTGAAGTCGGGGTCCGGCGCCGTCGTGACCGCGACCTTCGTCAACCTCAATCCGCAGGGACAGGATAGTCCCGGCAATTCCACGCCGATCGTCACCCGTATGCCCGGCCAGCCGCTGGTGCAAAGCCTCGATCTCGGCGGCAACGTGAAGACGGCGTTCGCGCTGACCGAGCGCGCGGACACCACGGGCGATACGGCGCATACCGACACGGTCTCCGGCCGGATCACCTTCGTCGATCAAAACCTCGGCGATCGCCCGACGGTGTCGGTGAGCCTCGACGACGCGCCGAACTACGTCTACAAGAACGCCGGCCAGCAGGACGTCACCGGCTCGCTCTCCGCGCTCCAGAAGCAGGACATCGCGGCGACGCAGATCCAGATCAGTGTCGTTGCCGACAGTGCCAACAACAACAACGGCTCGGCGGTCTGGACCTACACGATCCCCGACAACGTCTTCGACTTCCTCGCCGCGGGCGAAACGCTGACGCTGACCTACATGGTCCGCGTCGACACCAATTTCGCAGTCAACCCCGAGAGCAAGTTCGTCCCGATCACCATCACGATCACGGGAACGAACGACAAGCCCACCGTCGCGACGTCAGGCGGCGCCGTCATCGAGAAGGTCGGGACCGGCAACGAGGCTCTGGACACCATCACGGGCACGGTCGCCTTCACCGACGTCGATCTGACGGACCGGCCGATCGTGAGCGCGGCGCTCTCGTCCACCCACCCGTTCAAATATCTCGATGCCGAAGGCCACGATATCACCGCGACGCTGACGCCGGAGCAGCGCGCCGCGATCGCCGCCGTCGAGGTGCCGCTGACCGTGGTGCAGGGCGCCGGAAACGGCAACAACGGCTCGGCCACCTGGACCTACAGCGTTCCCGACCATCTCTTCGATTTCCTCGCCGAAGGCGAGACGCTGACGCTCAACTATGTGGTGCAGGTCGATGACGGGCACGGCGGCGTCGTCAGCACGCCGATCACCGTGTCCATCAACGGTGCGGACGTCAATGTCGAGGGCACCAACGACCTGCCGACGATCGTCGAAGACTCCACCACCCCGACAGGTGCGGTAACCGAGGATAGCGCGGCCACGCTCGCCGCCAACGGCACCATCACGTTCAACGACCCCGATCTCACGGACACCCACACCGCGAGTTTCGTCCTGAAGTCGACGATTTCGAGCGCGCATCTGCCCGGCTTCAGCGACGGCACGTCGCATGTCGGCACGTTCGCGCTTGAGCCGGTGGTCGAGAGTCCGGGCGTCAGCTCTCTGGGATCGGTGAAGTGGACCTTTACGCTCGACGATGACGATCCGGTGCTCCAGTCGCTGGCCATGGGCCAGACCATCACTCAGGTTTACACCGTCAAGGTCGACGATCATCACGGCGGGACGGTCACCCGGGACGTCACGGTCACCATTACCGGGGCCAACGATGCGCCGACCATCACAAGTGGCGCTGCGGCGGCAACGGGCAAGGTCATCGAGGACACGGGCCTGACGCTTTCGATCGGCGGCACGCTGGCGATCCAGGATCTGGACCTGATCGACACGCATACGGCGGAGGCGATGTTCAAATCGTCGGCCTCCAGCGCGCATCTGCCCGGCTTTGTGGATGGGTCGACCAATATCGGGACCTTCACGATCGATCCGTCGGTGCTCGAATCCATTGCGGATACCAACAACGGCGCGACGCTGGGCTGGCACTTCACGCTCGACAACAGCAATGCGATGCTGCAGTCGCTGGCCGAAGGGCAGACCATCACCCAGGTCTACACCGTTACTTTCACTGACAATCACAATGCGACGGTCACTCAGGACGTCACCGTCACCATCACGGGCGCCAACGACGCACCGACCATCACCAGCGATGCCGCGGCGGCAACAGGTCATGTCGTCGAGGACGCGGACCTGACGCTGTCGATCGACGGCACGCTGGCGATCCAGGACGTCGACTTGATTGACACGCATACGGCGGAGGCGGTGTTCAAGTCGTCATCGGTCAGCTCGGCTCTGCCGGGTTTCGATGCCAACGACACGAACATCGGCACCTTCACGATCGATCCGTCGGTGCTCGAATGCACTACGGACACCAACAACGGCGCGACGCTCGGCTGGCACTTCACGCTCGACAACAGCAACGCGATGCTGCAGTCGCTGGCCGAAGGGCAGACCATCACTCAGGTCTACACCGTCACGTTCGACGATCATCATGGCGGCATCGTTAGCCGGGACGTCACCGTCACGATCACAGGCGCCAACGACGCGCCGACGATCACGAGCGATGCTGACGCGGCAACGGGCGCGGTCACCGAGGATGAGGGCGCCTCGCTGACGACCTGCGGCACGCTGGCGATCCAGGACCTCGACCTGATCGACACCCACACGGCGCAGGCGGTGTTCAAATCGTCGTCCGTCAGCACCGACCTGCCGGGCTTCGGAAGCGGTGCGCATATCGGCACCTTCTCGATCGACGCGGTGTCCGAATCGGGCAGCGATACCAGCACCGCTGCGACGCTGGGCTGGCATTTCACGCTGGATAACAGCGATCCCGTGCTGCAGTCACTGGCGGAGGGGCAGACCATCACCCAGGTCTACACCGTCACGTTCGACGACCAGCAGGGCGGCAAGGTCAGCCAGGACGTCACCGTCACGATCACCGGCACCAACGATGCGCCGGCGGTTTCCTATGCCACGTCGGACTACATGAACTTCGACGGCCAGACGATCGCAGTCGGCGAGGTGCCGACGGTCGCCACCGATGGCGTGACGCTGGACGGCTGGGTGAACTGGAATGGGGGCACTGATCCCGGCCACGGCCAGATCCTGTTCTACAACGGCAACACCTCGACCACCGGCTTCGGTCTGCTCGGCACCGCCAACGTCGATGGTACCTTGGAGCTGCAGATTCTCGCGGGCGGCGTCGACATCGAGGATACCGGCATCGCGCTCACGGCCTCGCAATGGCACAACATCGCGCTGACGCGCGACAGCGGCACCTTCACGCTCTATCTCGACGGAAACCTCGAATATTCGCAGGCATGGGGCGTCAATCCGATTGACGGCAGCCCGTCGAATCCGTCGGCGTCCTATATGATGATTGGCGCCGCGAGCGAGCCGGGCGCGGCGGGCTTTGGAGCGGAGGGCTTCTTCGGCTCGATCGCCGATGTCAGCGTCTGGACCTCCGCGCTCACGCAGGCGCAGATCCAGTCGATCGATTTCACCGCGCTCACCGGCAGCGAAGCGGATCTGGTCGCGTATTACCAGCTCGGCGACGGCAGCGGGACCACGGCCGCCAATACGGTCAACCCCGCCAAGAGCCTCGCAATCGAGGGCGATGCGGATTGGGCGAGCGGCACCTCCGGGCCGGGCGGCGCCGTTGCCGATCTGATGGAAACCAATGCCGGCCAGCTTTCGCATGGCGTGCTGACGGTTTCCGACGTCGACGCGACCGATCACGTCACGGTGTCGGTCAGCCAGGTGCAGGTTACTCTCGACGGCGTGCCGCAATCCGGCAGCGTCGGCGGGCTGTCGCAGGCGGACCTGCTGAACTATCTCTCCGTTCCGACCGGCGACATCCTCGACGGCACGGCTACCCATGCCCAGTTTACGTGGCAGTTCAATTCGGGCAGCCAGGCCTTCGATTTCCTCGCCGCGGGCCAGACGCTGTCGCTGCAATACACCATCGTTCCGTCGGATGCTGTTGGCGCTGGCACGAGCGCAGTCGTCACCGTCAACATCGCCGGCACGAACGACGCGCCGACGCTTGCCGACCTCCACATCGGCCCGCTCTCGGATACGGCCGCTGCCGACACCTTCTCCGATCTGACCGGCACGCTGGCGGGTCACGATGCCGATACCGGCGAGACAGCGACACTGACCTATGCCGTCCTCAATGCGGATCATCATGCGACCGCAACCGTTGCGGGGCTCTACGGCTCGCTGACGGTCGACCATGACGGCAACTACAACTACGTTCCCAATGCAGCGGCCATCAATGCGCTGCCGGCAGGCTCCTACACGGATGCGTTCACGGTCCAGACCACGGACGCGCACGGTGCGACCGGCACGGCCACGCTCACGGTCGACGTGACCGGGGCGAACGACGCCAGCGGCCCGGTCATCGACACCACGCGCTTCCAGGTCGAGCACATCACCGAGAACAGCAACCACATTATCACCGAACTTGCCGTCCTCGACACCGATGCAGGCGCAGCGGCGGATACGTTCACCGTTACGCTGTCGACCGCAAATCCGGACGTCAGCACCGTCTATTTCGCTCCGATGACGGGGTCGCTCGACGCAATCAACGCGGGCCTCGCGAGCGGCGGAACTGGCGTCGTCTACGATCCGACAGGCGCCAGCACCGATGATTACCCGCAGCCGCCCGCGACCGACCAGATCACGCTGACCGTCGCCGATTCGGCCGGCCACTCCGACACGGTCAACTTCATCTTCGTCGAGGGAGCGAGCAGCCAGGATATCACTCTGGCAGGCGCCAACGGCAAGGACGTCATTTTCGCGACGGAGTCGAGCGACACGTTGATTGGCGGCGGCGCCAAGGACCAGTTCGTGTTCGCGCCAACGTCGTCGCAGACGGCGGTTCAGCACACCGTGAATGACTTCGAGACTTGCCTCGACAAGATCGACTTGCGGCAGTTCACCAGCATCACGTCTTGGACACAGGTCTCGCAGCACGCGGAGCAGCAGGGCACCGATACCTTGCTTACGCTCGACAGCAACGACAAGATTCTCCTGAAGAACACCGTCGTCGGTAATCTCCACGCCAGCGACTTCATCCTTCATGTGAGTTAGAGGCGTCCGTCCAGGCACGCGACCCTTCATTCCGCTTTGATCGCGCCAAAAATTGCTTATCCTGTGTCGCCGAACTGTGGCCATCGGCGGCATGGCGGTGCGAGATCGAACCCCAGCGGTTGGCAGGAAGTCCGATCAAAATGAAACGTCTCAAGATCCTGCGGCGGTGGTTTGCGCGGAAGCTGGGCTTTGCGCGGCTGATGTGCCTTGCGCTGCTGGTCGTGTTTGCCGGCGCCCGCCTCTGGGATCCGCTGCCGATCCAGGAATTGCGGCTGCGCACCTTCGACATGTTCCAGCTGATCGATCCGCGCCACAAGACGGCGCGGCCGGTCGTCATCGTCGACATCGACGACAAGAGCCTTGCGAGGCTCGGCCAGTGGCCATGGCCGCGCACGCGGATCGCCGACCTGATCCAGAACCTCACCAACAACGGCGCGGCCGCGATCGGCTTCGACGTCGTCTTCTCCGAAGCCGATCGGCTTAACCCGGATCAGGTTGCGAGCCAGATGCGCTATCTGGACGATGCCACCCGTGCCAAGTTGCGCGAGCTGCCGAGCAACGACCAGATTCTTGCCGACGCCATCAAGCGCTCACGCGTCGTGCTGGGGGAGACCGGGCTTCCGGAGGTCCTGTCCGAGCTCGACAAATCGCTTCCGTTCACGGGGGTGGCGACCCTCGGCGAGGAGGGAGCCGAGCGCTTCCTGTTCGAATTCCCCGGCCTGCTCCGCAACGTGCCGATCATCGAGAAGACAGCAGCCGGGCGCGGCCTGTTCTCGATCCGCACCGAGCGTGACGGATTGATCCGCCGCGTGCCGATGATCATGCGCGCCCAGGGCAACATCATGCCCTCGCTCAGCCTCGAGATCCTGCGCGTCGTCACGGGAACGCCGACCTTGCTCGTCCGCACGGACAAGGCCGGTGTCAGGTCGATCCGGCTCAAGGGCGTGGAAATTCCGACCGACAAGAACGGTCAGCTCTGGGTGCACTATGCACGCCGGGACCCCTCGATCTACGTGTCCGCGGTCGACGTGCTCGACAATAGCCTGCCGCCCTCCAAATTCGCCGGAAAGCTGGTGCTGGTCGGCACCTCCGCCGGCGGATTGAACGATATCAAGACCACGCCGGTATCCCGGGCCATGCCGGGGGTCGAGATCCATGCCCAGGTGCTGGAGAGCATCTTGAGCAGTGCCGTGATCTCGCAGCCGAACTATGCGCTCGGCGTCGAGCTGCTGGCCGCGCTCGTCATTGGCCTGCTCGTCATCATTCTGACCCCGAATCTCGGCCCCGTGCGCCTCGTGCTGGCGGGTGCGGCCTTCGCCGCCATCCTGGTCGGTGTGTCCTGGTTCTTCTACGCGCAATACCGCTATCTCATCGACTTCACCTATCCTCTGCTCTCGACCACCGCGGTCTATCTGACGCTGATCTTCGCGAGCTTCGTGCGCGAGCAGCGGCAGCGCAAGGAGATCCGCGGCATGTTCGCGCAATACCTGTCGCCGGCGCTGGTCGAGCAGCTCACGCCGGAAAAGCTCGTCCTCGGCGGCGAGGAGCGTGAGATCACGATCATGTTCTCCGACGTGCGCGGCTTCACCTCGATCTCGGAGAGCTACAAGCACGATCCGCAAGGTCTCACCGCCCTGATGAACCGCTTCCTGACCCCGCTGACCAATGTGATCACGGAGCGGAAGGGCTATGTCGACAAGTACATGGGCGACGCCATCATGGCGTTCTGGAACGCGCCGCTCGACGATGCCGAGCACGAGCTCAATGCCTGCGCGGCGGCGGTCGGCATGCTCGAGAAGATCGACGAGGTCAACAAGGAGCGCGAGCAGGAGGCCGCCGACGGCGGCCACGTCTACATCCCGCTCAATGTCGGCATCGGCCTCAACACCGGCATCGGCGTGGTTGGCAACATGGGCTCCGATCTGCGCAAGAACTATACGGCGCTCGGCGACTGCGTGAACCTCGCCTCGCGCCTGGAAGGGCAGACCAAGGAATACGGCTTCCCGATCATCGTCGGATCCAGCACCGCGCTCGCGGCCAAGGACAAGTTCGCAATCCTCGAGCTCGACTTCATCATGGTCAAGGGCAAGAGCGAGCCGGAGGTGATCTACGCCATCGCCGGCCGCGAGGACGTGATGCATTCCGCCGCCTTCCAGCGCCTGCGCAACATCACCATCGAGATGCTCGGCTGCTATCGCGGCCGCGACTGGCAGGGCGCGCTGGACGCGATCGAACGCGGCCGTCGAAGCGAGGATGCCGACACGCTGGAGAAGCTGTTCAAGCTCTACGAGGCGCGTATCAAGGATTTCCAGCTCAACCCGCCGCCGGAGAACTGGACCGGGGCCTATGCGCTGCTGACGAAGTAGGCGCCGCGTCGTCGTCGCGTGGGCAAAGGCGCGAAGCGCCGCGCCCACCATCTCTCTCTCATCGCGCTCTGATGGTGGGCACGTTTCGCTTTGCCCACCTACGACGGCAATGGCCGGCGGTCCCTCTCACTCCATCCCGATCGTCGTCAGATCCTGGAACCAGTGTTGGGCCTGCACGAACTGCTTCACCTTCGGCGACAGCGCGTGCGGGTTGGTGTCGTGGACGACCCAGACCAGCGTGGCATCATCCACGATCAGCGCATGCGCCTGTGCCAGCAGCTCGTCCTGCTTGGCGGCATCGAAAGTCTGCTTGGCCTCGTCGATCAGTGCATCGACTTTCGGGTTCTTGTAACCTCCCCAGTTGACGCCGACCGGCGCGATCTGGCCCGAATGGAAGAAGCGGACAATGGCGTAGAGCGGATCGGAGGTGACATAAGCGATGTTGTTGGCGGTGATGCCGGCATTCATCTCGTCGGCCGCGCCCTTGCGCCAATGCGTGTAGAGCGTCTCGAGCTCGACGACCTTGAAGTCGATCTCGATGCCGATCTCCTTGAAGCTCTGCTGCAAAAATTCGTTCATCGGCAGCGACAGCATCTGGCCGGTGCCGCCCTGCGCGATGATGAAGGTCGCCTTCAGCGGTTTTGCTTTTGAATAGCCGGCCTCCTCGACCAGCTTCTTCGCCGCAGCGAGATCGTATTTCAATTCGAAGCTCGGTTTGCCGAACCATGGGCTCGACGGGTCGACCTGGCCCTTGGCGGGTTTCGCAAGGCCATTCATCAAGCCGACCACGGCCTCGCGATCGATCGCGAGGTTCAGCGCTTTGCGCAGGCGGATATCGGTCCAGGGCGAGCCCGGCAGCACGCTGAGATGATAATTCCAGACATGGGGCGTGACGTTGTCGACGAGCTTCATGCCCGCGGCTTTGAGTTGCGGCACGGCATCCGGTGCCGGCGTCTCGATCAGATCGACTTGCCCGGCAAGCAGCGCGTTTGTGCGGGTCAGCGCTTCCGGCATCGGCACCAGCACGATTTTGTCGGCCTTGGGAATGCGCTTCTTGTTCCAGTAGTCCGGATTCTTGGAGAGTTCGGCGAGCTCGCGCGGCACCAGTTTTGTCAATTTGAAAGGGCCGGTGCCGGAGGGCTGGCTCGCGAACTTGTCCCAATCCTTGCCGAGCTTCTCATACTGCGCGGGGCTCGACACCAGGAACCACAGCATCTGATAGGGGAAGAAGGAATCGACCGTTTTGGTCGTGATCTCAACCGTGAAGTCGTCGATCTTGGCGTAGCTCGCGACGGAGGGCAGGCGGGTTTTCACCTGCGCGCTCTGCCGCTTGTCGAATTGCGGCGCCTTGTCGTTGAGCACCTTGTCCAGATTCCAGATCACCGCATCGGCATTGAACTCGCTGCCGTCGTGAAACTTCACCCCGTTGCGAAGCGTGAAGCGCCATTTGGTCTTGTCGGCGTCGTCGACCTTCCACTCGGTCGCAAGACCCGGCACCAGCTTGCCGGGGCGGTCCGCGACGTCCATCTCCCAGGCCACCAGGGGATCGTAGATCGTGTACGCCGTGAACTGATAGGCGCCGGCGCCGCGATCGGGCTGCCCCGTCGTCAGCGGGATATCCGCCATCGAGATGCCATATCGCACCACCGTTTCGGCACGTGTCGAGATTGCGGACGATGCCAGCGCAAGCACGGCGAGACAGATCGATAGACGAAGACGCATGGCCTAGAGCTCCCAGGGATTTCGGGAGCAAGCTTGCAATCTTGATGCCAGAATAGGCAGCGCGACGCGTGCACCCACCCGCGACCCACAAGGACTTGTCGTCGCATGGCTAAATTGCAGAATAAGTTTCTCTTTGGCATAGCCATTGCATACGATTGCATCAAAAATAGTCATCGAAGCCGGAAAAGGATTGAGGCGATGCTTACTAAGAAGAACACGCGCGCGGCATTGATCGCGGTGCTCGCTCTAACGACGGCGGCTGCATGGCCGCGCGTCGCCAGCGCGGAGACCGTGCTGCGCATCGGCATGACCGCTGCCGATATTCCGCGTACCCTGGGCCAGCCAGATCAGGGTTTTGAAGGCAATCGCTTCACCGGCCTCACCATGTATGACGCGCTGACCGGCTGGGACCTGTCCTCTGCCGAAAAGGCGAGCGTGGTGATCCCCGGCCTTGCCACCGAGTGGAAGGTCGACGATGCCGACAAGACCAAGTGGGTGTTCAAGCTGCGCCCCGGCGTGACTTTCCACGACGGTTCGCCCTTCAATGCCGACGCCGTGGTGTGGAACGTCGAGAAGGTGCTGAAGCAGGACGCGCCGCAATTCGACGCCAGCCAAGTCGGCGTCACCGCTTCGCGCATGCCGACGCTGGCCTCCGCCAAGAAGATCGACGACATGACCGTCGAACTCACCACCAAGGAGCCCGACAGCTTCCTGCCGATCAACCTCACCAATCTGTTCATGGCGAGCCCGGCGAAGTGGCAGCATTTCTATGACAAGGCGGAAGGCGCCGATGCCAAGGCCAAGTCGCAGGCCGCATGGACTGCGTTTGCCAAGGACGCAGCGGGCACCGGTCCGTGGAAAATGGCGGGCTTCACGCCGCGCGAGCGGCTCGAGCTCGTGAAGAATGCGAGCTATTGGGACAAGGCGCGTGTGCCCAAGGTCGACAAGATGGTGCTCTTGCCGATGCCGGAGGCAAACGCGCGCACCGCGGCGCTGCTCTCCGGACAGGTCGATTGGGTCGAGGCACCTGCGCCGGACGCGCTGCCCGAACTGAAGCAGCGCGGCTTCAAGCTCTACGCCAACGAGCAGCCCCATGTCTGGCCGTGGCAGTTCTCGCGCATCGAGGGTTCGCCCTGGAACGACATCCGCGTGCGCAAGGCCGCGAACCTCTGCGTCGATCGCGAGGGCCTCAGGGACGGCCTGCTCGCTGGCCTGATGGTGCCGGCGACCGGCACCTTCGAGCCCGGCCACCCCTGGCGCGGCAAGCCGGCCTTCGAGATCAAGTACGACAAGGCAGCTGCGCAAAAGCTGATGCAGGAGGCCGGTTTCGGCCCCAACAAGAAGCTGACGGTAAAGACGCAAACCTCCGCCTCGGGCTCGGGCCAGATGCAGCCCTTGCCGATGAACGAATATCTCCAGCAGGCGCTCGCCGAGTGCTATTTTGACGTGAAGCTCGACGTCATCGAATGGAATACGCTGTTCACCAACTGGCGCCGCGGCGCCAAGGATCCCAGCGCCAACGGCGCCAATGCGACCAATGTCACCTATGCGGCGATGGACCCGTTCTTTGCGCTGGTGCGCTTCCTGCAGTCAGGCATGGCGGCGCCGGTCTCGAACAATTGGGGCTTCATCAACGAGCCCAAGTTCGACGAACTGGTGAAGAAGGCGCGCCAGACCTTCGATCCCGCCGCGCGTGACGCCGCGCTCGCCGAGTTGCACGCGGCCTCCGTCGACGACGCCGCCTTCCTCTACGTCGCCCACGACGTCGGCCCGCGCGCCATGAGCCCGAAGGTGACAGGCGTCGTGCAGCCGAAGAGCTGGTTCATCGACTTCTCGCTGGTGTCGATGAACTAGTGAGGCGAGCCACGTAGTCGATGCACCCTCTCCCCCTGTGGGAGAGGGTGGCTTCGCGACAGCGAAGCCGGGTGAGGGGTCTCTCTCCGCGGGAGTTAACCCCTCCATCGATGCAATAATCTCCGCGGCTAGAACCCCTCATCCGGCGCTTCGCGCCACCTTCTCCCACAAGGGGAGAAGGGAAGAAAAAGAAGCAACGTGCTCGCCTATATCGCCAGACGCATTGTCTATGTCGTTCCGATCGTCATCAGCGTGGCGCTGGTGTGTTTCCTGCTCGTGCACATCACGCCAGGCGATCCGCTGGTGGCCGTGCTGCCGGCCGACGCCTCGCAGGAGCTTGCCGCGCAGCTGCGTACCGCCTATGGCTTCGACCGCCCGCTGCCGGTGCAGTTCGGCCTCTGGC
>NZ_JALBGZ010000959.1:0-1965 GCF_023006515.1 Bradyrhizobium sp. PRIMUS42 | reverse complement strand
CTGATTGGCGGAGACACCGCCGGCCGCGACCAGGGCGCGGGGCGCGCCGAACTGCTCGCGGAAAAGCCTGAGACCGACGCTCAAACGATCGGCGGTCGAATCGAGCACGGCGGCCTGAAAACTCGCGCAGAGATCGCTGATGTCCTGCGGCGTGATCTCAGCGAGCCGGCTCGCTTCGCTGCGCACCGCCGTCTTCAATCCCGACAGCGAGAAATTGGCGTCAGGGCGTCCCTGCATCGGCCGCGGAAACGCAAAGCGCGTGGCATCGCCGCTTGCCGCCTCGCGCTCGACCTGTGGGCCGCCGGGATAGGGCAGGCCCAGCATCTTCGCGACCTTGTCGAAGGCCTCGCCGATCGCGTCGTCGACGGTGGTGCCGAGCCGCACATATTGTCCGACGCCGGTGACTGCGACGATCTGGGTGTGGCCGCCGGAGGCGAGGAACAAGCAATAGGGAAACTCGATTCCGTCGGTGAGGCGTGGCGTCAGCGCATGCGCCTCCAGATGGTTCACCGCGACCAGCGGCGTGTCGTGCACCATTGCGATCGCTTTCGCGGTGGTGAGTCCGACGATGACGCCGCCGATCAGGCCCGGCCCCGCGGCGGCCGCGACGCCATTGAGCTGGGCAAATCCGATGCCGGCCTCGCGCATGGCGCGGTCGATAATGCCGTCGAGCAGGTCGACATGGGCGCGGGCCGCAATCTCCGGCACCACCCCGCCGAAGCGGGCGTGCTCCTCGACCTGCGACCGCACGATGTTGGAGAGGATCCTGCCGCTGCCGTCGTCCGCGCGCTCGATCACCGCCGCGGCGGTTTCGTCGCAGGTGGTTTCGATGCCCAGTACCAGCATTGGCGGATTGTTATCCAATTTGCGCCCTTGCGCTCATCCGTAAAGCAGAGTTCTGGTACGTCCGGTAGCATTCCGGGACCAGATTGCGCAATCGTCACGAAGCAAGCCGTCCTCGTCATGCGTCACCGCCAAGTGGTTCGGGAACACCAGCGATGTCCATTCTTGTCACACGGCCGCATCCCGACAACGCGGCGACGGCGGAAAGTCTGCGCGCGCGGGGGCATGCGGTGCTGCTCGCGCCGGCGCTCAAGTTCGAGCCGGTCGCCTTTCACGACGAAAGTGAAGCACCCTACGGCGCCATCCTCGTCACATCGGCCAACGCGATCCGTGCCGTCGCACCACAATTGCGGGACCTTGGCCTGCTGGAGCTGCCGCTGTTTGCGGTCGGCGAGCATACGGCTGCTGCGGCGCGCGACGCCGGCTTTGCCGAGGTGATCGTCGCCGGCGGCGATGCCGCATCCTTGCGGGACAAGGTGATCCAGGGTGCGCGCGACAAGGTGCTGAAGAAAAAGAACACGCTGCTGTATCTCGCGGGCGCGGATTTGTCGCGCGACCTCGGCGGCGAGCTCGGTGCGGAGGGTTTTTCCGTGGTCACGCGGACGACATATCGCATGACGCCGGTTAAGCATCTGCCGCGCGAGGTCTGCGAGGGCTTTGCCGCGCATGGGGTCGAGGCGGTGCTGCATTATTCCAAGCGCAGCGCCCGCGCGTTCCTGGATGCGGCGCGGGACGAAGGCGTCGAAATTTCGGCGCTGGCGATCCCGCAATGCTGCCTGTCTGAGGCGGTCGCGAGCGCGCTCCGCGAGGCCGGCGCGTCGCAGGTTCTGGTCGCCGCGACACCGGACGAAAATGCCTTATTCGCCACCTTGGAGCGTGCTTTGCGCACCCGTTTGGCGTAAGAGGTCGGGCCGAAACCGACGTAATTGAGTCCGTCCTGGTATGGAAGTGTGAGGAACCGTCACGATGGCCGACGACAAGCCTGAAGACGCAGGATTGGCGCCCGACGCGGGTCGTGCCAAACGCACGCCGCCCACCATCGACCTCGAAGCCACCGAAGTTTCGACCCAGCCGCAGGAGGCGGCGGTCGAGCCTGGGGCCGCGCCGGCGCCGGAACACGCC
>NZ_JALBGZ010000958.1:0-1967 GCF_023006515.1 Bradyrhizobium sp. PRIMUS42 | reverse complement strand
GTCTCGCGCAGCATGCCGGCCGCCTGAGCCTTTCGGCTCGCGAGGAATCGGACCGGCGCAGCGGTCTGGCCGCTCCTGGGCCCACCTTTCGCGCCCGCGACCTTCCGGCGCATCGGAAAATCCGCCCCCTTTCAACAGGCAGGCGTGCCCCATAGATTGACGTCGGCTTAAGACGTGACGGAACATTGTACGGCCGAAATCATCAAACCTTCACGGCGCCTGCGCAGGATCGCCATGGAGATTCGCCTCAAGTCTGCCGCCGAGGACGCCAAACCGTGCATCAGGAGCACCCAACCCTGCCTAAAATATTGAATGCACGAGTTTTTGTTCGAATTGGCGAATTCCACTCGGCCCGAAAACGCGCTAGTGGAGGGGCAGGGGGCATGCGCGATGCCGGAGCCGGCGGCGAGGGTTCGTTGAGTGCCTGTGCGTCGTCCGCCCGTTCGCCGGCCACCCTGGCCGCTGAAGCGTTGTTCGAGGTCTAGATGCTGGAAGCCATCCGCAGGGCGACGACGTTTCTGCGCCAGAAGCAAATCCTGCATAAGCTTGGAGTTGTGATCAGCGTCGCGGTCATCGGCATCGCTTGCTATGTGCTGTACCACATGCTGCGAGGCATCGATTCCAACGAGGTCCTCGAAGCGATCAAGAGCACCGAGCCGAGCCAGATTGCGATGGCGGCGCTGTTCGTCGCCGCGGGCTATTTCACCCTGACCTTCTACGACCTGTTCGCCGTGCGCGCGATCGGCCACGCCCACGTGCCCTACCGCATCAACGCGCTCGCCGCCTTCACCAGCTATTCGATCGGCCACAATGTCGGTGCATCCGTCTTCACCGGCGGCGCGGTGCGATATCGCATCTATTCGGCCTACGGGCTGAACGCGATCGACGTCGCAAAGATCTGCTTCCTCGCCGGCCTGACCTTCTGGCTCGGCAATGCCGCCGTGCTCGGCCTCGGCATCGCCTATCATCCGGAGGCCGCCGCCTCGATCGACCTGCTTCCGCCGTGGCTGAACCGGACGCTGGCGCTGATGATCATCGTGGGACTGGTCGGCTACGTGGTCTGGGTCTCGACCCAGCCGCGCGTGGTCGGCCGCGGGCCCTGGACCGTGGTGCTGCCGGGCGGCGCGCTGACGCTGCTCCAGATCGCGATCGGCATCATCGATCTCGGCTTCTGCGCGCTCGCGATGTACGTGCTGGTTCCGGACGAGCCCAATCTCGGATTCGTGGTGGTCGCGGTGATCTTCGTCTCGGCGACGCTGCTCGGGTTCGCGAGCCACTCGCCTGGCGGGCTGGGAGTGTTCGACGCCGCCATGCTGGTCGGCCTCTGGCAGATGGACCGCGAGGAGCTTCTGGGCGGCATGTTGCTGTTCCGCGTCCTCTATTATCTGTCCCCCTTCGTCATATCTGTAATCCTGCTGACGTTTCGCGAAGTTATGATCGGCGCACGATCGAAGCGCTTGCAGCAGGCGGCGCTCAAGCTCGACCCCGGTCCAGCGCGTGAAGCCGCCTATGTGAGAGAGCGTAGCGACAGCGGTGCCTGACGCCGCCAAGCTTTAGGACAAGCCTCCAGGAGAAGTCCGCCCCGATGGCGATCGACGCCCCCTCTTCTCCCTCCGCCCAGCCCTGGTCCGACCGGCTGCGGCATTCGACCGTCATCCTGATCGCTGCGGCCCTGGCGCTGTCCGTCGTCGTCTCGCTCGGCGAATTGTCGGCGCTGCACGCCGCGATCGTGTTCCTCTGCATTGCGGCCGCGGCACTGATCCCGTGGCGCCTGCATGATCCCGCCGCGTCGCGCGACGATGTCAGGCGCATCAACCCGGTCGAGAGCGCGGCGGTGGCCGCGGTCGTCGCCGGCATGCCGCTGTTCTGGTCATTTCGGATCATGGTCGGGACCGGAATCTTGATGCTCTTGGTCAGCTGGATCGGCCTTTGGCAACACTGGCGCGACGGCTGGGATTTCGTCCGGA
>NZ_JALBGZ010000957.1:0-1967 GCF_023006515.1 Bradyrhizobium sp. PRIMUS42 | reverse complement strand
GGCCATGCCGGCCGGGCCCGAGCCGATCACCGCGACCTTCTTGCCGGTCTTGACGGCCGCGACCTCAGGCTTCAGCCAGCCATTGTCCCAGGCGCGGTCGACGATGGCGCATTCGATGGTCTTGATGGTGACCGGGTTGTCGTCGATGTTGAGCGTGCAGGACGCTTCACACGGCGCCGGACAGATGCGCCCCGTGAACTCCGGGAAATTGTTGGTCGAGTGCAGATTGCGCGAGGCTTCTTCCCAGTTGCCCTGATAGACGAGGTCGTTCCAGTCGGGGATCTGGTTGTTGACCGGGCAGCCGGGCGTGCCGGGCGCGACCGAGCCGGTGCCGTGACAATAGGGAATGCCGCAATTCATGCAGCGCGCGGCCTGATCGCGCACCTCTTTCTCGGAGAGGGGAACGACGAACTCCTTGTAATGCTTCACGCGCTCGGCGACCGGGGTGTACTTGCGGTCGTGCCGTTCGATTTCGAGAAAACCCGTGATCTTGCCCATTAAACCCGAAGTCCCTGCCGCTTAGTTCGTTTGTTGCTTCCTCACCGTCATTGCGAGGAGCGAAGCGACGAAGCGATCCAGTCTGTCGCTGAAGAGAAAGTCTGGATTGCTTCGCTACGCTCGCAATGACGGGCGCTGATATTGCTACGCCCCGATCGCGATTTTCGGCTCGGCGTCCGCGTTGTTGGCGGCCATTTCGCGCAGCGCGCGCCGGTATTCGACCGGCATCACCTTGCGGAATTTGGGCAGCCAGTCCTTCCAATTGGCAAGGATGTCGGCGGCGCGCTTGGAGCCGGTGGCTTTCGCATGGCGCGAGATCAGGACGTGCAGCCGCTCGACGTCGGAGGCGAGCAGGTTCTTGAACACGTCGACCCGGCCGTGCGCCTCGAGGTCACCGGAATGGTGATAGGTGCCGGCGTTGATCAGCTCCTCCGACAGCACCGGCTCGAGCTCGACCATCGCCATGTTGCACAGCCTGTCGAAGTCGCCGGTCTCGTCGAGCACATAGGCGATGCCGCCGGACATGCCGGCCGCGAAGTTGCGCCCTGTCTTGCCGAGCACGACGACGATGCCGCCGGTCATGTATTCGCAGCAATGATCGCCCGCGCCCTCGACCACCGCCACGGCGCCGGAATTGCGCACGGCAAAGCGCTCGCCGGCGATGCCGCGGAAGTAGCACTCGCCCTGGATGGCGCCGTACATCACGGTGTTGCCGACGATGATGCTCTCTTCCGGCACGATGGCGGAGTTCTTCGGCGGCTTGACGATGATCTTGCCGCCCGAGAGGCCCTTGCCGACATAGTCGTTGCCTTCGCCCTCGAGCTCGAAGGTGACGCCGTGGGCGAGCCAGGCGCCAAAGGCCTGGCCAGCGGTGCCCTTGAGGCTGACATGGATGGTGTCGTGCGGCAGGCCGGCATGGCCGTAGATCTTGGCGACAGCACCGGACAGCATGGCACCCGCGGAGCGGTTGGTGCTGTTGATATTGGCCTCGATCTTCACCGGCGCGCCGCGGTCGAGCGCAGGCGTTGCCTTCTCGATCAGCGAGCGATCGAGCACCGCCTCCAGATGATGGTTCTGGCGCTCGGAGTGATAGATCTTCTGGCCCTTCTCTTCCTTCTGCTTGACGAACAGCTTCGAGAAGTCGAGGCCCTTGGCCTTCCAGTGCGCGACCAGCTTGGTCTGGTCGAGCAGCTGAACCTGGCCGACCATCTCGTTGAAGGTGCGGAAGCCAAGCGAGGCCATGATCTCGCGGACTTCTTCCGCGACGAAGAAGAAGTAGTTGATGACGTGCTCGGGCTGGCCGGTGAAGCGCTTGCGCAGGACGGGGTCCTGGGTCGCGACGCCGACCGGGCAGGTGTTGAGATGGCACTTTCGCATCATGATGCAGCCGGCCGCGATCAGCGGCGCGGTGGCAAAGCCGAACTCGTCGGCCCCCAGCAGCGCGCCGATCACGACGTCACGGCCGGTGC
>NZ_JALBGZ010000956.1:0-1974 GCF_023006515.1 Bradyrhizobium sp. PRIMUS42 | reverse complement strand
GCCTTCGTCGCCGGTCTTGTCGCCGCACCCGTGCTGGTGCGGCTCGCCCCGGGAAGCCTGCCGCCGCAGACGATCGAGGCGGGAACGGCGATCCTGGTTGTCGGCGGACTGCTCACCGGTTTCGGCTCGGTGTGGGGCAGCGGCTGCACTTCCGGCCATGGCGTCTGCGGCCTGTCGCGACTCTCGCCGCGCTCATTGGTTGCGACCGTCGTCTTCATGGCAGCCGGTATAGCGACCGTCTTCGTGATGCGGCACTGGAGCTGACGCCGATGGCCATTCTCATTCAATTCGTGATCGGCCTGATCTTTGGTCTCGGTCTCATCGTCTCCGGCATGTCCGACCCGGCGAAGGTTCTGAACTTCCTCGACATCGGCGGCATTCCGGCCGGGACATGGGATGCGAGCCTTGCCTTCGTGATGGCCGGTGCGGTGGCCGTGACCTTCATCGGCTTTGGCCGCGTCCTGAGGCGCGCGCGTCCGATCTTCGCCGAACGATTCTATCTCCCCACGCGAAGAGACATCGATTTCAGAATCGTCGCGGGTCCTGCGATCTTCGGGATCGGCTGGGGATTGGCGGGCTTCTGTCCGGGGCCGGCGCTGACCGCGCTCGGGTTCGGGTCTTCTTCCGGCTTCATCTTCGTCGCGGCGATGTGTGCCGGCATGGTGCTCGCTCGCTTTGTCGCCGACCGGCCGTCGCTGATGCGCTTCGTCGCGCCGGCCGATCCGCTCGAAACCTGAAGTCACTGCAGAGTCAAAATCATGGACAAGAACTATCCTGAAATCGTCAGGCAAATCTCCGCCAACATGCGCAAGCTGCGGAACGACATCCCCGATACGATGAAGGGATTTTCCGCACTCGCTCAGGCTGCCACGCGCGACGGCGCGCTGGACAAGAAGACCAAGGAACTGATCGCGCTGGCGCTTGGCGTGGCCGCGCATTGCGATGGCTGCATCGGCTTTCACGCCGAGGCGCTCGTCAAGCTCGGTGCGACGCGCGAAGAGATCGAGGAGACGCTCGGCATGGCCGTGTATATGGGCGGCGGGCCGTCGCTGATGTACGCGGCCGATGCGATCGGGGCGTACGAGCAGTTCCAGCAGCAAGCCGCTTCCGGCTGAGGGGCGCCGTCGGTGTCTGACGCGAAAAGGACCGGGCGACGATCGTCGTCCGGTCCTTTGCCTTACCTCGCGGTCATTACCAGCGGTCGTCGCCGACACCCACGCCGACGCTGACGCCGGGCGCGCGAATGCCGACGCCGGCGCGCGGGCCGTCATCCCAGTCGCGATGATACGACCGGCGCTCGTAATAGCGCTCGCGCGGCATGGAATTATAGGAATCGCGCACGATCACGCGCGAACCGCCGTGGGTGCGATAGCAGCGGCCGGCGTCGTCGCAGACAAGCCGTACCTGCTGGACCAGATCCGGATTGGTGTACTCGCTGCTCGTGTAAATATCGGACGCCTTCGCACTCGACGCGGCTGCCAAAGCACCGACGCCCGCCAACAGCGCAATCGTGAATGTCTTCATCCTGTCCTCCTCCGAAACTGCCCTCGGCGGTAACAAGAAGGGGAGGCGGTGATCGTTCCCGCCGCGATGCTGGTTTTTCCCGGAACTGCCCGTCTTTTGGGCGGTTCCTAGATCGGCTCGTAAGTCTCCGTCCCGCAGATGTCGTCGGCTTCCGCACGCCGGCGGTCGACAACCTTTCCCCCTGTTATCGTTACGATGTAGGTCTGGGGACCGAGCGAAGTGCCGGTCGCGGAGGTGAGCTGCGCGCGCACGCAGGAGGTCCAGCCCGGTCCGCGCACCTCACGATGGGGCGGGGCGACGTGCACCTCGCGCGGATAGGAGGTGGTCAGGAAGACGACATCGATCTGCTCGCGGACCAAGCGCTTGACGTCGGGAGGCGCTTCGGGCGGCGGCTGCTCGGCTTCCTTCATACGCATGAACTCCGGCACCGGCGCGCGGCTGTCGGCAACG
>NZ_JALBGZ010000955.1:0-1981 GCF_023006515.1 Bradyrhizobium sp. PRIMUS42 | reverse complement strand
CCACTCGCCGCGCCTGTTGTGAGGCCGCCGGTCGCCGCGCCCGCTGCAATGGCAGCGCTCCTGCCCCAGTTCGCCCCGCCCGCGGCCGAAATCGTCGCGGCCCCCGACCGCGTCGTCGAATTCACCCTCAGCCTGGACGGCCTGGAGGCCAAGTACCCGCTGCTCAGGAACGCGTTCTAAGGCGGCGAGGGCAGAAGCAGCCACCCCTCTCGTTTCGTCATCCTGAGGCGCGAGCGATGGGGCGCATCGCGCCCCATCGGGAGCTCGAAGGATGAACGGCCCGTCTTTCGCCAGACCGCGCTACTTCTTCGATCTCGGCATTCCCCCGCGCCGCCGGGCAAACTGGCTCACGGCCTCCCAATCCGATCGAATGAGCGCTTCCTTCTTTGCGCGGCTCCATCCCTTGAGTTGCCGCTCGGCGGCAATGCCATCGGTGATGCGATCGAAATATTCGGACCACACCAGGACGACTGGCCGCCTCGAATAAGTATATCCGGGATAAGCTCCGGCGTTGTGCTCATCGACACGCTTTGACGTGTCCTCGCCGGTCGCGCTTCCAATGTAGAACGAGCCATCCGCGCATCTCAGCATGTAGATATAGATGCCCACAACATCATCCTTCGAGGCTCCCCACGTGGCGCGTTGCGCCACGTGTCTCGCACCTCAGGATGACGGCAGTGCTTGGGTTGTCAAATTTTATTGCGACAACCTCAGGATATCCCGTCATCCTGAGGTGCGAGTTTCGCGGTGCAGGGCACCGCGGAGCGAGCCTCGAAGGATGAACGGCCCGGCTGTTAGCCGCGCCTACCGCCGCACGGCATTCCCGCCGAGCACCACCTGCGCAAACCGCTGCGCGCCGTCCGCTGACAGATCCGAGGTCACTGCACGGGCGTGATCGAGGCCGACCACGGCGCCGCGTGGGGTCTCCGAGATCATGTTGTTGTTGACCAGCGCGATGCCGGCGCCCGGAACGACGGAGACGCCGACACCCGCCAGGGCCTTGCGGATCACGTTGCCCGTGATCGCGACGTCGCGCAGATATTTGCCCCAGCCGGCGACGATGCCGTAGGACGGCGCGTTCTCGATCACGTTGCCGGTCACCGATGAATCGGCCTCGATGTAGATGCCGACGCCGGCGTCGTCGTCCGGCGCGGTGCCGATCGGGCGCTTCGGGATCAGATTGCGGATGATGTTGCCCTGGACCACCGCGATGCGGCCGCCTTCGTTGAAATTGCAGACGGAGACGCCGACGGCGGCGCCATCCACGGTGTTGTTGGCGATCACTGCCGCTTCGAAGCCGAACTCTGAATACAGCGCGACCTCGCGCACGTCGCTGACGCTGTTGCCTGATATGTGGATGTTCGAAGCGGAGTTGCCGCGCACCGCCGAGTAATCACAGTTCCTGATGCGGTTGCCGCGCACGATCACGTTGCCGGCACGGAAGGCGTTGATGGCGTTGCCGTACTGACCAGAGCCGCCGGGCCCGGCCTTGATGTTCTCGATGCGGTTGTCAGTGACCAGCGTGCCGTCGTCGCCGATCGCGGTGCGCAGGATCTCGATCCCGTTGTCGTTGGTACCGATGATGGTGTTGCGGGAGACGTTGAGGCCTTTGGCATCGAACGACACCACCGCCGTCAACGCGATGTCAGTGAAGATATTGCCGGAGATCTCGCCGGACACCTGCTCGAGCCAGATCCCGCTGCCGCCCGCGTTCATGATCTCGCAATCGGCGATGCGGACGTCGCGTCCGCCGAGAACGTGGATCAGCCCGCGGCGCGTCGGCAGCGGAATGCTGCCGCCGTCGAAGGTGATGCCGGTGATGCCGGTGAGGCCGATGGAGCCAGAGCCGTCGCTCTGGATCGCCGAGGCGCCGCCGGTGAAGAGAATCTTCGTCGCTCCGCGCACACCGATCAGTTGCGCGCCGTTCGGCAGCCGCAGCAGCCCGCTGCGGTAAACGCCGGGCGGTAACGCCAGCGGCATC
>NZ_JALBGZ010000954.1:0-1989 GCF_023006515.1 Bradyrhizobium sp. PRIMUS42 | reverse complement strand
CCATCGAGCAGGTTGTTGATGTCGCTGGCGCGGTTGTCGAGCGACTGTGCGGTGAAGAAGTTGGTGGGATTGTCCAGGGCCGAGTTGACGCTCTTGCCGGTCGACAGACGGCTCTGCGTGGTGGCGAGGAGGTCAGCGGTGGACTGGAGAGAGAGCAGGTTCTGACGAACCGACGAAGAGAGGACGATACCGGACATTGAGTGTTACCCTTCTGGTACGCAACGCAACAAACAAACTTCGATTAGGATTAATCGATGCCGGGACGGTGAACGCAGACGGCTAACAAAGCATGAAGCGTGTCGCGGCAGTCCTTGCCCGGATTCACCATACGCGCGTTCGGAGCCGGATCGTGCTTGGCCATATCGTCATGAAAGGATGATGTTTTTTGGTGCAGCGACGAGGCGTTTGCGACTTGTCAACCATAACTCAGAGTGAGCAATTGGCTGCATCCGCACGCCCTGCACCTTGTCGAGCGGCACTTTGATGCAGATACAAAAAAGAAAGCGGCGGGGCCGAAGCCCCGCCGCCGTAATCGTCTTGCGATGTCGTCCGCGACTTAGCGGAGCAGCTGCAGCACGCTCTGCTGCGACTGGTTGGCCAGCGAGAGCGCGGAGACCGCGATCGACTGGCGGGTCGACAGCGCCTGGCTGTTGGCCGCTTCGGTGTTGGTGTCGGCCAGGGTCAGGTTGGACGAACCGGTCTGCAGCACGTTGATCAGGCTCTTGTTGAAGTCCTGACGAACCTGCACCACCGAGAGGTTCGAACCGAGGCTCGAAGCTTCCGAGCGCAGCGTGCTCGACGCGGCGTTCAGGTTGGACAGCACCTTGTTGGTCGCGGAGTTGTCGATGAAGTCGACACCGCTGGTCAACGCAGCAAGGCCCAGACCCTTGGAGTTGTAGGTCACGCCCGTGATGCTGAGGTTCGACTTGCCGGTCTCGTCGAACACCAGCTTGAGCTGGTCGCCGTTCAAGAGGTTGACACCGTTGAACGAGGAGTCCTGCGAGGTCGTGTCGATCTGGTTCAGGATGTTGTTGTACTGAGACACCAGGTTCGCGCGCGACGTTTGGGCAACCGTATCCTGGACGGGGGTGGAAGCCGTCGAGAAGGTCAGCGACGAGGTCAGCGTACCGCCGATCGCGCCACCTGCGGCGCTCGAACCGATGGTCGAGGACGCATAGTCGTTGGTGGTCGAGACCGTCAGCAGGCCGTTGGCGTCGATCGTCGCCGTCAGGTTGTTGGCCTGAAGCTTCGTGTTGAGCTGATCGAGCGTCTTGACCGTGCCGTTGGTGCCGTCACCGAAGGTGGCGGTGACCGCCGTGCCGCCGTTGAAGGAGGAGAAGGTCAAGGTCTTGCCGGTGATGCCGCCGACGCCCGAGGTGCGCGCCGCGGTGAAGGCGGTCGAGGTACCGGTGTTGCCGGCGAAGCCGAGCGCATTCAACGCGTTGCCAGTGCCGGTGATCGACAGATCGGCATTGACGCCGGTCGACAGCTTGAGCTGGCCGGAGGCGTTGATCGACGAGTTGGTCTGGCCGGTGGCGGTCGCAAGCGTCGCGGTGCCGTTGGCATTGACCGTCGCGGTCTGCACGCCGGTGGCAAGGTCGATCGCCTTCAGCACGTCGTTGACCGTACCGCCCTGCAGATAGACCGTCGAGTTACCGGCGCCGTCCGTGAGAACGTTGCCGCTCGCACCGAAGCCGCTCGCAACGCTCGGAGCACCGGTCGAACCCGGGATCGGCGCGTTCTTGAACGTGATGACGTGACCGTCGACGTTCAGCGTCGAACCGTCCGCGATCGTCGCACCGAGCGAGCCCGAGCTCGTGGTCCGGTTGACGCTCACGGTGGCGTTGCCGCCGCCCACAGACGAGGACAGACCGAGAGACTTGAGCAGGTCGGCCTTGCCGGTGACGCTCAGATCCGCACCCGTCGAGCTCTTCAGCGTGACGGCACCGCCGCCAACGCTCGAAGCGGTCTGGTTGAAGCTGGTGGCGA
>NZ_JALBGZ010000953.1:0-1991 GCF_023006515.1 Bradyrhizobium sp. PRIMUS42 | reverse complement strand
GAGGTGCCGTGCCTGACGGGTCCGGACCTTGCCGAACTGGTCCGCGCCGGCCAGGCCGATTGCGGCATTGCGACCCGCGCCACCGCGCGCTCGGCCGGTTTGGATTTCGTGCCGCTGGTCTGGGAGAACTTTGACCTCGCGATGCGGCAGCGCAGCTATTTCCGCCCCGCCATGCAGGCCCTGCTCCGCTTCCTGGACGAACGGCGGCTGCGGCAGCGCGCCGAGGAGCTGACCGGCTATGATCCCTCATCCGCAGGACAGATCCGCTTCGCAGCCTGACATTGACGCCCGCCCCAAAATAGTTGCAAAAGAAACCAATTCAGCCGGGCCGTACCCGGCAAAAAGCAACACCGGCCAACGCGCCGGATCAGGGAGGACAAGCGTGAATCCAACCAGATTTGGACTACCGGTCGCGGCCGCCTTGACGGCGGCTCTGATGTCAGGCGCCGCAATGGCGCAGGTGTCCGACGATGTCGTCAAGATCGGCGTGCTCACCGACATGAACGGCCCGGCCTCCGCGCCGACCGGCCAGGGCTCGGTGACGGCGGCGCAGATGGCGATCGACGATTTCGGCGGCACCGTGCTCGGCAAGCCGATCAGCATCGTGATAGGCGACCATCAGCTCAAGGCCGACATCGGCGGCACCATCGCGCGGCGGTGGTACGACGTCGACCAGGTCGATCTGATCGTCGACGTGCCGGTCTCGGCGGTCGGGCTTGCGGTGCAGAACGTCGCCAACGAGAAGAAGCGGCTGTTCATCACCCACTCGACCGGCACCGCCGATTTCCACGGCAAGTTCTGCTCGCCCTATGCGATCCAGTGGGTGTTCGACACCCGCGCGCTCGCGGTCGGCACCGCGGATGCGGTGGTCAAGCGCGGCGGCGACAGCTGGTTCTTCATCACCGACGACTACGCCTTCGGCCATTCGCTGGAGCGCGACGCCTCCGCGGTCGTCACCGCCAATGGCGGCAAGGTGCTGGGCTCGGTGCGGCCGCCGCTGGCAACACCGGACCTCTCTTCCTTCGTGCTGCAGGCGCAGGCGTCCAAGGCCAAGATCATCGGCATTGCCGCCGGTCCCCCCAACAACATGAACGAGATCAAGACCGGCTCGGAGTTCGGCGTGTTCAAGGGCGGCCAGCAGATGGCGGCGCTGCTGGCGCTGATCACCGACATCCACGGCCTCGGCCTGCAGGCGGCGCAAGGCCTGCTCCTGACGACGTCGTTCTATTGGGACATGGACGACAAGACCCGCGAATGGTCGAAGCGCTATTTCGCCAAGATGAACAAGATGCCGTCGATGTGGCAGGCCGGCGTCTATTCGAGCGTGATGCACTATCTCAACGCCATCAAGGAAAGCGGCACCGACGACCCGCTCAAGGTCGCCGCCAAGATGCGCGAGAAGCCGATCGAGGATTTCTTCGCTCGCAACGGCAAATTGCGCGAGGACAATCTGATGGTGCACGATCTCTGGCTGGTGCAGGTGAAGACACCGGAGGAGAGCAAATATCCGTGGGACTATTACAAGATCCTCACGACGATCTCCGGCGACAAGGCGTTCGGTCCGCCGGACCAGGCGTGTGCGCTGGTGAAGAAGTGACGATCGCTTAAGGCGACCGTCACCTCACCACGCCGATCTCGCGAAAATACTTCATCACGCCGGGATGGATCAGCTCCGGCCTCGGCGCGGCCGCGACCGTATTCGCGGCTGTGGTCTCGCAGGCCTGGGCGAGCTTCTTGCAAAACGTCGCCTCGTTGCCGTGCAGCGTCTTCGCGAGGCGATAGGCGACATCATCCGGCAAATCCTCGCGCGTCAGCACGAAGCTCCAGGAGCCGAGCGAGGCGATCGGTGCAGTCTGCGTCGGATAGCTGTTGGCCGGCACGGTCAGCGGCTTCAGGAATGCATGCTTGGCGCGGATGCGCGCGATCTCCTCCGCGCTCGGCGCGATGAAGCGCGCGCCTGAGGCGCTCGATGCGACCGCGGCGAAACCGGG
>NZ_JALBGZ010000952.1:0-1994 GCF_023006515.1 Bradyrhizobium sp. PRIMUS42 | reverse complement strand
CGCCTCGGCGTCTCGTCGACGTCGGCCGGCCGGAGCGCGTCCGGCTCGATGCCGGCCTGGTTGAGCAGCGACAGGCGCCGCGGCGAACCGGAGGCAAGTACGAATTTGGGGCGGCCAAGCATCAGGTGATTTGGGGGATGAAGCGGGGTGAATTGCGCGCGGAACCTATCGGAAGGGGGCTGATTTCACAACCCGGGAACCCCAGGTTTGGTGATTCGAGGTTTCCGACATGGCTGTGCCCACAGTCTGTGACGCAGGTGTTACGGGAGGCCTCGCGACGAGCTCGCTGTCACCTCTCCCGCAGGCGGGAGAGGGAGCGCACCACGGTCGCGTGATGACTTCGGAGATCATCAACCTGATGCCGCGCCGACCTTTGCAAAACGCCGGCGGATGCGCAGCAGCAGCTGATCGCAGACCTCTCGATAGGCCGCGAGCTTCTGGTCGCGGCTGCCCTCGATGGTGGTGGGATCCTGCGTTGGCCAGTATTCGACGTCGGCCGCGAGTGTCCGCGTCAGCTCCAGCGCCTTGTGGTGCGCCTCGGGCGAGAGCGTGATGATGAGGTCGAAATTCAGCCCCTCCCAGTCCTCCAGCTCCTCGAAGGTCTGCGGCTTGTGGGCGGAAATGTCCTGGCCGAGCTCGGCCATCACGGACACCGCAAACGGATCGAGCTCGCCGCGCCTCGCGCCGGCCGACTTCACGTAGAGACCTTGCGGAAACATGTGCTGCAACAGGCTCTCGGCCATCGGCGAGCGCACGCTGTTCATCGCACAGGCGAACAGCACCGATTGCGGATCGCGTGCGCGTGGGGGCGCAGCCATCCGCGCTTACCCCTTCCAATGAAGGACAGTTATGAGCGTGAACAGCCGGCGCGAGGTCTCGAAATCGACCCGCACCTTGCCCTTCAGCCGCTCCTGCAACGTGCGCGATCCCTCGTCATGGATGCCGCGACGGCCCATGTCGATGGCCTCGATCTTGTCGGGGGTCGCGGTGCGGATCGCCTGGTAGTAGCTGTCGCAGATCATGAAATAATCCTTCACGATCCGCCGGAACGGCGTCAGCGACAACAGATGCGCAACGACGGGCGTGCCGTCCTCGCGGCGGATGTCGAACATCAGGCGGTTGCCGGTGATGCCGATATGCAGCGTGAACGGGCCCTGCGCCTCGGCGCCGTCGGGCGCGAACAGGTTCTGCTCGATCAGGTCGTAGATCGCGATTGCGCGCTCGTGCTCGATATCAGGCCCGGAACGGCCGATCGATTCTTCGTCGAGCGTGACGCCGACGATGCGATTGGTCGAGTCGTCCTGTTCGGGCGGCTTTGTCATGACAGATTGAGACGCAATCCAATCGAACGCGAATGGGCATCGAGCCCCTCCGCCTTGCCGAGCGTCATCGCGGCTGGACCCAGCGCACGCAGCTGATCCGGGCCGCATTTCAGGATGGAGGTGCGCTTCATGAAGTCGTGCACCGAAAGCCCTGAGGAGAATCGCGCCGAGCGCGCCGTCGGCAACACGTGGTTGGAGCCACCGACATAATCACCGATCGCCTCCGGCGTATGCGGCCCGAGGAACACCGCGCCGGCATTGCGGATCTTCGCCGCGAGCGCGTCGGGATCAACGGTCATGATCTCGAGATGCTCGGCGGCGATGGCGTCCGCGAGCGGGATGGCGTCGCCCAACTTCTTCACCATGATGACCGCGCCGAAATCGGCCCACGACGCGCTGGCGATCGCGGCGCGCGGCAGCGTCTTCAACTGCGCTTCCACCGCCTTTTCGACGTCGGCGGCAAGGCGTGCCGAGTCCGTGATCAGGATCGACTGCGCGCTGGCATCGTGCTCGGCCTGCGCGAGGAGATCGGCGGCGATCCAGTCGGCGTTGCCGGTGTCGTCGGCGATCACGAGCACTTCGGACGGGCCGGCGATCATGTCGATGCCGACTTTGCCGAACACCAGCCGCTTGGCGGCGGCGACGTAGGCGTTGCCGGGGCCGACGATCTTT
>NZ_JALBGZ010000951.1:0-1999 GCF_023006515.1 Bradyrhizobium sp. PRIMUS42 | reverse complement strand
ACCGGCATCGATGCGCCGCGGCCCGACAGCACAGTGAGCCGGCGCTGCCGGATCGACCGCGAGCCGGTCAATTCGGCCGCAGCCTTCGGCGACCACATCCGCATGGTATGGCTGACGCCGGCGATGGATGGGCTGTTCATGGGCGCAGGCTCGGAGCGGCGGCGCTTCTTCGACCGTTTGGTGCTCGCCATCGACAGCGATCATTCCAGCCGCATCTCCGCGCTGGAACGCTCTCTGCGCTCGCGCAACCGCCTGCTCGAAACCCGCAATTACGACGACCATTGGTGTGACGCGATCGAGCGAGAGACCGCGGAGCTTGCAGTCGCGGTCGCGGCAACGCGCGGCCAGACCGCAGCAAGGCTCACCGGGATGCTGAACGCGCGCGCGCAGGCCTCCGCCTTCCCATCGGCTAAAATCGCGCTCGACGGCTGGATGGAGAACGCGCTGCTGCAGGAGACCGCGACGTCGGTCGAGGACCGCTACCGGCAGATCCTGCGCGACAACCGCCCGCGCGATGCCATCGCCGGCCGCACCACCGACGGCCCGCATCTCACTGATCTCCAGGTGATCTATGCGCCCAAGAGCATGCCGGCCCGAGACGCTTCCACCGGCGAGCAGAAAGCGCTGCTGATCGGCCTCGTGCTGGCGCATGCGACGCTGGTGGCGGAAATGACCGGCATCGTGCCGCTGCTGCTGCTCGACGAGGTCGTCGCGCATCTCGATCCTAGCAGGCGCGCCGCGCTGTTCGACGAGCTGAAGAAGCTCGGCGCGCAGGTGTGGCTGACCGGCGCGGACCCGGCGGCGTTCGCCGAGATCGGCGCCGGAGGCGAAGTCTTCGACGTCGAGAGCGGACAGGTCTCGGCCCGAAGCTAGGCCGACGGGTTGAACCCGCTCGGTTTCATCAGCGACTAGCTGCTTGAGGCCGCTGGCAGCGACCATCGCGCCGAATTTTGACACGCGCGATATCCTTGGAGCATGAGCATGACGATGGTGAGGCATGGGGCGCGAGCCCCGGCACGATGGCGGATGTTTGCGTACGGCCTCGTCCTGCTCGCGATGTGCCTGCTCGCGGCCAGCGCCGGCGCCACGCTGCCGCATCTGTTTCCGACGACGCTCACGCTGGATTCCGATGCCAAGCTGCCCGCACCGACCCGCTACAATTACAGAGGAATCCACACCACGCTGATGCGGGGCGTCGAAGCGCCGCTTCGCGTCAGGCTGGAAGCCACCGTGCCCGCAGCGCTCGGCGACGTGCTCGCGTTCTATCGCACCGAGCTTGGAAGGCTCGGCTGGCAGGAACAGCATGATGACGCGGTGATCGGCGCCGATCAGGTCCAGCTCGCTTTCGTCTCACCGCTGGGACCGGCCGCGTTGAAACTCGACCGCAAGGATTCCGGCACCTCGGTCCATCTCGTGCAGAAGAACGCGGAGACGGCGACCAAAGCGAACGTTCTTCCAGAGCCCGGCCAGGCGAAGCTGGTGTTCAGCAACATCGGCGACAAGGAAGCCGTGCTCGAGATCAACGAGCAAACCATCCCGCGCCGGGCCGGCGCGAACGCGGTCGCGCTTGACCTCGTGCCCGGCAAATATCCCTACAGGCTGGGCGTGCCGGGCCATCCGGCCACCACGAACATCCTCACCGTCGCCGCCGGCGATACCTGGGAGCTCACGGTCGGGCGCGATGGTGACGCGTGGCCGCCGCTGCAGCTGTACTGAGCACTCGGCCTGCCCGGGCCTTCGCGCCGGCCGGACGATCCCCGTTGAACCTCTCTGGTTCCCACCGCGACTTCTCGTCTGAGGCTGCGGCGCCGACGGCGCCGCAGCCTGCCAATGCGCGAGGGCAGGACGACCCGCGCAACATCCAGGAGTTTTGACGATGCCGATGATTAATCAGCGTGAGCTCGCGCACGCCGTTGTCGGCCAGCCGCTTCACGTCATCGACGATCTTCGCGACCGGGCGCGAGACTTCGGCGCCGCGCGTGTAGGGCACGACGCAGAA
>NZ_JALBGZ010000950.1:0-1999 GCF_023006515.1 Bradyrhizobium sp. PRIMUS42 | reverse complement strand
CTTTGCGATATGACGACAGACGCGTGGGCACGCTACGCTTTGCCCACCCTAAGATCTCACTCTGTGATGGTAGAGCAGGTTCTGCGTCAACGACAGGTCGAGATCGAGCGTGCGCGGCTGGAACACGACACCGAGCAGCCGTAACGCCTCGCCGGGGCTCTTGCTGATGTCGTGGCCGAAAATGCCGATGCGGCCGCTCTGGATGCCGAACAGGCGCGTGATCAGCGAGAACAGCGTGCTCTTGCCGGCGCCGTTGAGGCCGAGCAGGGCGGTAAAGCTCGCCGGCTGCACGTTGAAAGAGACGTCGATCAACGCCCGGCGCGATCCATAGGCATGGCTGACACCGTCGATCGACAGCGCCGGCGTCGCGGCCGCTTCTAGCCTCGGCGCCCCCTGTGGTTCGGGAATCGAAGCAGGGCTGGTCATGGCGCGATCGTGATGCCCCAGGGTAGCTCGCCGACCTGAATGGTCTTGATCACCTTTTGCGCGGCGACGTCGATGACGGAAACGTCGTTCGACACGCCATTGGTGGTCAGCAGATATTTTTCATCGGGCGTGAACGCCATGTGCCAGACCCGCTGGCCGACCAGGAGATATTTCGTCACCTTGCGCGAGGCGACATCGACCACGGCGATGCGGTTGGCAGGGCCGAGCGCGATGAAGGCGGTCTTGTCGTCCTTGGTCATGCCGATGCCGACCGGTTGGATCGCCTCTTTCCGCAGGCCCGGGATCTCGAACGTGACCTTGCCGATCACCTCGTGCTTTTTGGGGTCGATGATCGAGACGGTGCCGCCGATCTCGGAGGACACCCACACTTCCGAAGAATCGTGCTTGAACTCGGCAAAGCGCGGCCGCGCATCGACCAGCACGTTGGCGACGATCTGGCGCGACGAGGTGTCGATGAAATGCGCCATGTTGGTCGTTTCCGACGTGTTGATCAGCGTCTTGCCGTCGGGGCTGATGGTCATGCCCTCGGGCTCGACGCCGACCTGGATGTCGCCGAGCCGGGTGCGCTTCTCGAGGTCGATCACGGTCACCGTGTTGTCGTTCTCGTTGGCGACGTAGAGTATCTTGCCGGCGGCGTCCTGGGCGAACAATTCCGGATCGGGTCCGGAGGGCAGGCTATCCACCACGCTCTGCGTCTTGGCGTCGATCACCTGAATGGTGTCGTCGTCGCCGACCGCGACCATCACGAACTTGCCGTCACGCGTGAAGTCGATGCCGCGCGGGCGCTGGCCGACCTTGATGGTCTTGGTCACGGTCCAGCTGTCGGTGTCGATCACCGTCACCGTATTGCTCTTCTCGTTCGAGACATAGGCGATGAACGCATGCGCGGGCGCTGCGGTTGTCGCCAGAGCCATAAGCAACGCTGCTCTTAGCATGTGCGATCTCTGTCCGCGGGCGGTCTTCACCTCCCCCGCTTGTGGGGGGGGGCGTATCGCATCGAAAGATGCGATACGGGTGAGGGTTTTCTCCTCTTGGGGGTTCTCGCGAGCGGAGACACCCTCTCCCCAACCCTCCCCCGCAAGCGGGAGAGGGGGCGCAGCGTCGTCGCCGTGACAGCTTGAACTCATCTCACAATGCTCACTTCAGCTTGCATTTGCTCTCCGGGCGGTCATAGCCGAGCGTGTCGAGCTCGGAGACCTGGTGCAGAAATCCCTCCTGCGGCGACACCGACACCACCATGCGGCCGTCGACCAAGAGGATCGGCTGGCGCAGCTGCCAATTCCAGTCGCGTAAGGTCAATCGCGTGCCCTTGAAGGCGGCGACCGAGAAGTCCGGGCCCTTGATGAAGTCCGTCACCTTCTTGACGTCGCCGGAATTGGTGCGCGAGGTGGCTTCGCCGATCATTCGGGCGGCGGTCCAGGCCTGCATGTCGAGCGCGGTCATGCGGCGCGAATTCAGCTTCATGAAGCGGTTCTGCATCTGGATCGCGCCCCACTGGTCCTGCGCGGCGTCCCAGCTGCGCGGCACGAGGCCGGCCGAGCCCGCGACGGGG
>NZ_JALBGZ010000094.1:0-13237 GCF_023006515.1 Bradyrhizobium sp. PRIMUS42 | reverse complement strand
CGGCATCCAGGGCCGCGTCATCGCCGGTCCCGCCGGAGCGCCTGCCTCCGTCGAGGTGCCCCTGCGCATCGCCGTCGTGCAGGGCGGCGTTGGCGAGAAGGTGATTGCCTCGAAGGCCTACCGGACCACGGTCGATATGACCGAGGGCGGCAGCGTGCCCTTCACCTTCGTCGTCGAGGATATGACCTATCCGGTGCCGTCAGCCGCGACCGCAGATTCCTACATCTTCTATGTCGGCTTCGACCCGCAGGCGCTCTCGCCCGAACCGAAGGGGCGGAAGAAGAAGTAAAGAGGTCTCGTGCCCCGGACGCGGCGCAGCGCCCCCGGCGATGCGAAGCATCGTCCGGTGCGGTGCGACGCAGAGCCGGGGTCCGGAAATTGCGGCTGCATGGGTCCCGGCTCTGGGTCGCGTCATTTCATGCCGCGCCGCGTCCGGGACACGAGAGTCTTTCAGACAAACAAAAAAGCCGGCGCTCATCGCGCCGGCTTTTTTGATTGGTGAAGGCCAAACCTTCAGTTCAGCTTCTGCCTGACTTCGGTGATGCCCTTGGCGAGCAGATCGTCGGCGACCGAGCCCTTGACCGACTGCGACAGGATCGTGGAGGCGGCCTGGACGGCGGCTTCCGCGGCTGCGGCGCGGACATCGGCCACCGCCTGGGCCTCGGCGAGCGCGATCTTGCCCTCCGCGGTCTTGGTCCGGCGGACGACGAAGTCTTCCATCTTCGCCTTGGCGTCGGCTGCGATGCGCTCGGCTTCGGCCTTGGCATTGGCGATGATGTCGGCAGCTTCGCGCTCGGCGGTGGCACTGCGTGCCTTGTAGTCGGCGAGCACCTTGGCCGCTTCCTGCTTGAGGCGCGTTGCGTCGTCGAGCTCGGCCTTGATGCGGGCGGCTCGATGGTCGAGCGCAGTCATCGCCGACTTGAAGACCCCGAGATAGCCGAACACGACCATCAGGATCACGAAGGCGATGGCGACCCAGGTTTCAGGATCGAAGAACATCTCGACTAACCCTTCAAGGACGCGTCAACGGCAGCACCGACCGAGGCCGCATCCGGAACGATGCCGGTGAGCTGCTGCACGATCTGACCTGCCGCATCGGCCGCGATGCCGCGGACGTTGCTCATGGCGGTGGCGCGGGTCGAGGCGATGGTCTTCTCCGCCCCGGCGAGCTTGGCCGCCAGTTGTTCTTCCAGCGTCTTGCGCTCGGCTTCCGCCTGCGCATTCGCCTTGTCGCGGGATTCGTTGCCGATCGCCTGTGCCCGCGTGCGCGCCGAAGCGAGCTCGGTTTCATAGGCCTTCAGCGCCGCGTCGGACTGGTCCTTCAGCGACTGCGCTTCGGCGAGGTCACCCTCGATCTTGTTCTGACGCGCCTCGATCGCACCGCCGACCTTCGGGAGAGCGAGCTTGGACACGATTACGTAAAGCAGGACGAAGAAGATCGCGAGCGACACCAGCTGTGAAGCGTAATTGCTGCTCTCGAACGGCGGAAACCCGCCACCGTGGTGACCACCGTCAGCCTCGGTGTGAGCGCCCGCCGCCGGACCTTTTGCGCCGCCATGACTTTCAGCCACGGAGTTCTCCTGTTGCTGTCACACGCGCCGTCCCATCGGGATGGAACGGCGCGAAAAACGTCGTCCTCAGAGCGGAACGAACAGCAGCAGCAGCGCGATCAGCAGCGAGAAAATGCCGAGCGCTTCGGTCACGGCGAAGCCGAAGATCAGGTTGCCGAACTGGCCCTGAGCGGCCGAGGGGTTGCGAACGGCTGCGGCGAGGTAGTTGCCGAAGATCACGCCGACGCCGACGCCCGCGCCGCCCATGCCGATGCATGCGATGCCCGCGCCGATAAGTTTTGCTGCTGCCGGATCCATTTTAGACTCCTTGGAAGAAAGATTGGGTTGTGGGTGGAAATTCCCCGGACCGCTCAGTGTCCCGGATGAATGGCGTCGTTGAGGTAGATGCAGGTCAGGATCGCAAACACATAGGCTTGCAGGAACGCGACCAGAATCTCGAGCGCGTACAGCGCGACCGTGAGAGCCAGCGGCAGCACGCCGCCGACCCAGCCCAGCGCCCCGAGCGAGAAGCCGAGCATGGCGACGAAGCCCGCGAACACCTTCAGCGCGATGTGGCCGGCCAGCATGTTGGCGAACAGACGGACGCTGTGGGAGACCGGCCGCAGGAAGAACGACAGGATCTCGATGAACATGACCAGGGGCAGGATGTAGCCGGGGACGCCGTGGGGCACGAAGATCGAGAAGAACTTCAGGCCGTTCTTGGCGACGCCGTAGATCAGGACCGTGAAGAACACCAGCAGCGCCAGCGCTGCGGTCACGATCAGATGGCTCGAGATCGTGAAGGTGTAGGGGATGATGCCGACCAGGTTCGAAACGCAGATGAACATGAACAGCGAGAAGATCAGCGGGAAGAACTTCATGCCTTCCGCGCCGGCCGTCGAACGGATGGTCGAGGCCACGAATTCGTAGGAGATCTCGGCAACCGACTGCAGGCGCCCGGGAACCAGCTGCGTGCCGCTGGCGAGCATCAGGAGCGAGATGATCGCGATCGTCACCAGCATGTAGAGCGACGAGTTGGTGAAGGCGATCGTGTGATTGCCGATATGGCCCAGGGTGAAGAGAGGCTCGATGTTGAACTGGTGGATCGGGTCGATTTTCATCAGCGCGGCATCTCTTGTCTGCCGGGCGATGCCGGCGGGTCTCGGTCTGCCGGCCGGGCCGGCCCGTACCGGCGAAGCCGGCACGATCATTCCTCTCTTGGTGGGACAGCTTACGAACCACCGCGCCTGTTTTGACCCGCGCCCGCCGTTCTCACCACATTCACCACGCCGGCGACGAAGCCTAGCAACAGGAACACGATAAACCCGAAAGGCGACGTCGACAGCAAGCGGTCGAATCCCCAGCCAATCCCCGCTCCGACAACGACGCCGGCGATCAACTCCGAGGATAACCGGAAACCAAGCGCCATCGCCGAGGCTCTGGCCGCTCTGTCTTCACCGTCACCTGCGGGTTGCTCGGTCTTGATCCGTCGGTCGCGAAATTCGGACAACCGCTGATCAAGATTTCCGAGCCGTTCGGAAAGCGCAGCTTCCTCGGACGATTTATCGCGATCTCCATTCTCGCCGTGTCCCGTGCCCTGTGTCATGCAACGAAGACCCGAAACGCCGCGGCTGAATGGAAATTACGCGCGCCACCCTCAAAAGCCGCGCGGACCATACTGATGGCCCATAATCAAGTCAAGCCAAGTCACGATTGCGTCGCTTTCGGTTATGTGACTGATTTATTTGATGATATTGGCGCGCACGGCAGCGCTGCACACAGCGTGACGCCGCACCGCAGCAGCTCGCCTCATGATCGGCGAATGCGGCCGCCCTTTCGCCGCGCTGCCGGGATCAAACGGGCCGCCGGGATCGTTGATTTAGGGCGAGTATTTTTGGCGGCGGATGGCCTCGCCGGGGTGTAGAATTGCAGATGTGCCACCTGCGCGTCGTGGCGGAGAGTGCGATGAGACCAGCGACGTCGTCCACAACACCCTGGCTTGCGGCGGCGGCATTTGCCGCGGTGATGGCCATCAGCGGCGGTCTCGTTGCCGCGCAATCGGCGCCCGACAGCGAAAACGGTCGCTACAGCATGACGCCGATCCCCGAAGGCGTGCTGCGGCTCGACACGCGCACCGGCACGGTATCGACCTGCACCAAGAACGGCGTCGGCTGGGCCTGCTACGCGGTGCCCGACGAACGGACCGCGCTCGACGCCGAGATCGGCAGGCTCCAGGCCGAGGTCGAGAGGCTGAAGGGGCAGCTCGCGGCGGGCCCGACGGTGTCGGGCAAGATCGACGAGGCGCTGCCGAAATCCGACCCGTTGAAGAAAGCCGAGCCCAAGGGTGCCGAGGGCGAGCGCAAGATCGAGATCCCGCTGCCGAGCGATCAGGACGTTGATCGCGTGATGTCGTTTCTGGAAAAGGCCTGGCGGCGGCTGATCGACATGGCCAACCGCGTCCAGAAGGACGTGTCGGGGAGGATTTGACGGTCCCTCCATGCGCTGAGGTGCGTAGGGTGGGCAAAGGCGTTCTTACGCCGTGCCCACCATGTCTCTAAAACCATGAAAGAAGACGTGGGCACGGCGCTTTGCGCCTTTGCCCCCCCTACGGCTAGGCGGTTTTCTGAATTGAGAGACCTTTCATGACATCAGCCAAATCCGTCACGCGCTCGGCAGCATCGTCCGTGCAAGCCACCACGATCGCTTCGTCATTGCTGACCGTGCAGACGTCGGGCCGCGGCTTCACTGATCTCACCAGCGAAGCCGCAAAATTCGTCGCCGAGGCGCACGCGCGCGAGGGCGCGTTGACGCTGTTCATCCGCCATACCTCGGCCTCGCTGACGATTCAGGAGAACGCCGATCCTTCCGTGCTCGTCGACCTCACGACGGCGCTGTCCCGGCTCGCGCCGGAGAATGCCGGGTGGACCCACGACACCGAAGGACCGGACGACATGCCGGCCCATGTCAAGACGATGTTGACCGGAGCCTCGCTTCAGGTCCCGGTCCTGAACGGCAGGCTCGCACTCGGCACCTGGCAGGCGATCTATCTGATCGAGCACCGCAAGCGCCCGCACCGGCGCGAGGTGGTGCTGCAATTCGTCGGCAGCAATCAATAGAGCGTTTTCGAGCGAAGTGGGCGCCGGTTCGCGTCACGAAAACGCGTCAAAACAAAAGCTCCCATAAAAAAACCGGCCGCGGGAAGCCGCGGCCGGTTCGTGCTGGTTGAGATCGGTGCTTTCGATCAGGTCGCCTTGATGTCGACGTCCTTGGTCTCGGGCAGGAAGAAGAAGCCGATCACGACGGTAATCGAGGCGAAGATGATCGGGTACCAGAGGCCGGCATAGATGTCGCCGGTCGAGGCCACGATGGCGAAGGCGGTCGCCGGCAACAGGCCGCCGAACCATCCGTTGCCGATGTGGTAGGGCAGCGACATCGAGGTGTAGCGGATGCGGGTCGGGAACAGTTCGACCAGCATCGCCGCGATCGGGCCGTACACCATGGTGACGAACAGCACCAGGATGAACAGCAGGCCGACGATCGCCGCCACCTGCGGGCGGAAGATGTCGAACGGATGCGCCATCTTCACGATCCCGGCGTCGCCCGCCTTCGGATAGCCAGCTGCCTGCACTGCCGCAAGGACGGCAGGGTTGCTATCCTTGGCGTTGGTGTAGGCAACCTCCTTGCCGTTGACCATCACCTTCACGCCCGAACCGGCCGCACCTGGCGTGGTCGAGTACTTGACCGATGATTGCGACAGGTAGGCGCGCGCGGTGTCGCACGGTGCGGTGAAGACGCGGGTGCCGACCGGGTTGAACAGGTCGCCGCAGCCCGCGGGATCGGCCACCACGTCGACCTTGACCGACTCGATGGCCTTTTCCAGCGCCGGGTTGGCGTTGGTGGTGATCATCTTGAAGATCGGGAAGAAGGTCAGCGCCGCAATCAGGCAGCCGCCGAGGATGATCGGCTTGCGGCCAATCCTGTCGGAGAGCATGCCGAACACGATGAAGAAGCCGGTGCCGAGCAGCAGCGACCAGGCGATCAGCAGGTTGGCGGTGTAACCGTCGACCTTCAGGATCGATTGCAGGAAGAACAGCGCGTAGAACTGGCCGGTGTACCAGACAACGCCCTGGCCCATCACGCCGCCGAGCAGCGCGAGCAGCACGAGCTTGCCGTTCTGCCAGTTGCCGAAGGCTTCGGTCAGCGGCGCCTTCGAGCTCTTTCCCTCGTCCTTCATCTTCTGGAAGATCGGGGATTCATTGAGGCGAAGCCGGATCCAGACCGAGATGCCGAGCAGCAGCACCGAGACCAGGAACGGAATGCGCCAGCCCCATGCCGCGAAGTCGGCCTCGCCGAGGGCGGAACGGGTGAACAGGATCACCAGCAGCGACAGGAACAGGCCGAGAGTCGCCGTGGTCTGAATGAAGGAGGTGTAGTAGCCGCGCTTGCCGTTCGGAGCATGCTCCGCGACATAGGTCGCCGCGCCGCCGTACTCACCGCCAAGCGCCAGGCCCTGGGCGAGGCGCAGCGCGATCAGGATGATCGGAGCCGCGATGCCGATGGTCGCCGCGTTCGGCAGCAGGCCGACGATGAAGGTCGACAGACCCATGATCAGGATGGTGACGAGGAAGGTGTATTTGCGGCCGACGATGTCGCCGACGCGGCCGAACACGATCGCGCCGAACGGACGCACCAGGAAGCCGGCTGCGAACGCGAGCAGCGCGAAGATGTCGCGGGTTGCCGGCGGATAGGCCGAGAAGAACTGGGCGCCGATGATGCCGGCCAGTGAACCATAGAGGTAGAAATCGTACCACTCGAAGACGGTACCGAGCGAGGAGGCGACAATGACGAAACGTTCGTCCTTCGTCATCCCTCCCGCGCCTGCTTGAGATACGGCCATTGTCGACATGTTGAGTCGCTCCCCGAACTGCGTTTCCTCGCGCCCCAGACGTCCGGACATGCCGGATCAACCCAGGTCTTGCCCGCAAGGTAACATCGGCGTGAAACCCGCCCCAATACGACTTTCGGCCTTGCGCACTGACGTGCAGCTGACGTCCGGTATCGGGCGCCGGCCTGCAGGCACGGCGGCGTCCGGATTAACCCCATTGCAGCAAAGGGATAATGTGCACTTGCATGCCACGGCCGCTCAGGGAAGAATTGGACAAACCCGGGATCTGTCCGCCGACCCACGAACGACAGCAAGAGAACGATGAACGCTCCCTCGACCCATCTCGTCATCGCCGATGACCATCCGCTTTTCCGCGACGCGCTGCGACAGGCGGTGGCCGGCGTCCTGACCTCGGCCCGAATCGACGAGGCCGGATCGTTCGAGGATCTGACCAAGCTCCTGGAACAGAACTCGGACGTCGACTTGATCCTGCTCGACCTCTCGATGCCCGGGATCTCAGGCTTCTCCGGCCTGATCTATCTGCGCGCGCAATATCCGGCGATCCCGGTGGTGATCGTTTCGGCTTCCGACGACAGCGCCACGATCCGCCGCTCGCTCGATTTCGGCGCCTCCGGTTTCATTCCGAAGCGTTTCGGCGTCGAGACCTTGCGTGACGCCATCCTCAAGGTGATGGAAGGCGATGTCTGGGTTCCCGCCGACACCGACCTCTCGGCTGCGGCCGATCCCGACATGACGCGCCTGCGCGACCGCCTGGTGACGCTGACGCCGCAGCAGGTCCGGGTCCTCATGATGCTGTCGGAGGGGCTCCTCAACAAGCAGATCGCCTATGAGCTCGGGGTCTCCGAGGCCACCATCAAGGCACATGTCTCGGCGATCCTGCAAAAGCTCGGTGTCGAGAGCCGCACCCAGGCAGTGATCGCGGCGGCCAAGATCGCCGGGGGTCAGTGGAAGCAGGGCACGCCGACGGGGTGAGCCGCGTGAGGTTATCCAACCCGTCATCCTGAGGTGCTCGCCTCTTCGGCGAGCCTCGAAGGATGAACGGCCCGGCTGACACCTCGGCCGTCCATCCTTCGAGGCTCCCGTTGCGATGCTTTCGCATCGCGCCACTCGCACCTCAGGATGACGGAGATTGATACGGTCTAATAGCGCCGCTTACAGCGTCGTCAGAAGCGCGCTGGCCGCCCTGATATCCGCCGTTTCGGAGTCCTTGGCAAAACCCTCGAGGGACAATTGCAGCAATCGCTTCGCTTCCACTCGCCGGCCTCGCACGGCAAGCAGCTCGGCGAGATCGATTGCGGCCCGCAGCTCCCAGGCTTTTGCGCCTTGGCGACGGCTCAATTCCAGGGACTGCACAAAACAGGTTTCTGCCTGCTCGGCCCTGGGCTGCGGGAGAGACAACAGCACCTGGCCCTTCATCCGCAGCAGCTCGGGCATATAAAGATGATCGCCGCCCTGCGCGACCAGGCGGGTCGCATCGTTGATCAGTTCTGCGCTCTGCTCGATCTGCCCGAGCGCTAGCAAACCCTGAACCAGCGCGATGTTGAATGTCGTGGTGAGCAGCTCGTAGCCGGCATCGTGGAGCTCGCGCAGGCACGTCCTGATCGTCTCGACGCCACCGGCGGCATCGCCGCGCCGGATCGCCAGCTCGCCTTTGACGCCTCGGCCGACGGCGAGATAAGGCCCCATCGAGCGCGAATTGGCATGTGCGATGAAGCGGTCGATGTTCGCGTCCGCGCCGTCGAGGTCTCCGCTCCAGAGGTCGATCGAGACCGCCCAGATCAACGCGATGCAGAGGGTGATCGGGTGATCCATCTGCGCGGCCTCGGTGACCGTCTGCTGCGCCAGTTGCAGCGCCTCTGCGGGCCGGCCCTGCAACCAGAGCTCGCGGGCCAGCGTGATGCCGGCCCGGTTGCGATGATCGAAGCCATGCACGGTGCTGATTCGTTCCGTGCCGGGTCCCTGCCAGGCGACCTCCAGCATCTTCAGCGCGTCGCGATGATCGCCGGCCAGATGCAGTGAGACGCCGAGGAGCGAATGGGCGAGGGCGATCGAGGCGGGGTCGCCCAGCGACCTCGCGACCGCGAGGCTCTGCTGCGCGTAGCCAAGCGCGGCGTCGAACTCTCCCATCCGCTCGTGAAAGATATGCATCCGGCCGAGCAGCTGGAGCTCGTTGATCTCGTCGCCACGCGCTTCGGCGATCGCAAGGCTCCTGCTCAAGGCGCCACGCGCCGCGTCGCTACCGCCGCGGGTGAACATCAAGGTCAGTCCGAGGGCGGCCTGGATGTGCATTTCCTCGGCGCTGCCGCGCGAGGAGGGGGCAATCGCCCGCAGCGCTCGTTCCGACCATCGCCGGCATTCGATCAACAGGGACATCGCCAGGAAAATCGGCGCCGCGGCGGCGGTGAGCGCAATGCCAATGCCGAGATCGCCGTCCGAGCCGAAGCACCAGTCGAGCGCGGCGCGCACATTGTGAAGCGCGGAGAAGTGAGCCGCCCGTTCGTCCGCGCTCGGCACCGTGGCCCATGTCAAGCCGGCCTGTTCCAGCCATCGCCGGTAATAAGTCGCGTGGCGGACGGCGAGAGCCGCGTCCCTGGGCTCGATCTCGAGTAGATAGGCGCGCGTCGTGTCGAGCAGACGGTAGCGCATCATGGCGCCGATCGGTCGCGGCGCGACCATAGATTTGGCAACGAGACTGTCGACGGCGTCGAACAGGTGGGTGTGGTCGACGCGTTCGTCCGGCACGACCTCGAGCGCTGCATCGATGGTGAAATGCCCGGCGAAGACCGCAAGCCTGCGCAGCACGAGGCGTTCGAGTTCCGACAACAGACCGTAGCTCCAGTCGAGCGTGGCCTGCAATGTCTTCTGCCGGGGTGGCGCCGTTCGCTGGCCTTGCCAGAGCAGGTTGAGGCGTTCGTCGAGCAGCGCGGCCGTCTGCTCCAGGCCGTAGGCTTCGACCCGGCCGGCGGCGAGCTCGATCGCCAGCGCCATGCCGTCGAGCTTGCGGCAGATGCTCGCGATGATCGTGGCGTTGGCGTCATCGAGCGTGATCTGCGCGCCGCTGGCCGTGGCACGTTCGAGGAACAATTGAAGCGCGGGATAGGTCTGGGCTGCGGCGATCGTCAGCGAGGAGCCGTCGGGCGGAACGGCGAGTGGAGCCAATCGATAGACTTGCTCGCCCTCGACGCGCAGGGCTTCGCGGCTGGTCGCGAGGATATGGACATGCGGCGCCGCTTGGAAGATGTCTGCCGCCAGCGGTGCAGCGGTCGCGATGACATGCTCGCAATTGTCGAGGATCAGCAGCATCCGCTTGTCGCGGAGATGCGCGAGCAGAGCGGGCAGGGGATCATCGGTCTGGGCCGGCAGACCAAGCATCAGCAGGATCGAGGTGATCACGAGATCGGGATCGCTGAGCGCGGCAAGGTCCACGAAGTGCGCGGCATCGGAGAACGTTTCGAGCAGGTCGTGCGCGATCGCCACAGCGACCGCGGTTTTGCCGACGCCGCCGGGGCCGACAATCGTGACAAAGCGCGAGGTGACGAGCTTGTCGGAGACGGCGGCGATCGCATCGTCGCGCCCGACCATCCGCTGCAGCCGGTTCGGCAGCTTCACAGGCGGCAATTCCAGCCGCGGCGCGGGGCGCTGTGCCGCCGCAATGTCCGTTCGCGAAATCGGCGCCACGAAGCAATAGCCGCGGCCGGAGAGCGTCGTGATGTAGCGGGCGCCATCCTTGCCGTCGCCGAGCGCCTTGCGAAGTGCTGCGACATGAAAGCGCAGATTGGCCTCTTCGACGGTGATGCCGGGCCACACCAGCGCCATCAGGTCCCATTTGCTGACGACTTCGTTCGGCCGCGACATCAGCGCAATCAGCGTGTCGAAGGCTTTCGCGCCGAGCGGCAACGCGACGCCGTCGCGCATCACGAGCCTTTCGTGCGGCGTCACGGAAAATGGCCCGAACGACAAGGTTCCCGTCGCGGTGCCGGCCGGCTCAGTCATGGCGAAACTTGGTCCCTTCGACAGGACCCGATAGCCAGATGATCGCGATCCCGCAAGGCCGTCCCTGCATCGGCGTCAGACCGCGCATGCAGGCCTCGCGAGGTGCGTAAGGTGGCCTCACAATTTCTCACAAGTCCAAACGGGTGTCCTGCCGCGACCGCTGCTAGTCAACGGCGTGACGACGAGGAGATCCTGATGACGCAGGCGGCAAAGATACTCTACACGGCCAAGACCCACACCAGCGGCGGGCGGCACGACGGCATATCGCGCAGCTCGGACGGTCGCCTGGACGTCAAGCTGTCGCCGCCGGGCGGCACAGGCATCGGCACCAATCCCGAGCAATTGTTCGCGGCGGGCTGGTCGGCCTGCTTCGAAGGCGCAATGGAGATCGCGGCCCGCAAGCGCGGCATCGAGCTTCCCAGGAAATGCGCTGTTGATGCGGAGATCGATCTCGTGCTCGACGAGGGCGCCTACTCGCTCCGGGCACGCCTCAATGTCATCCTGCCAGGCCTCGACCCCGACATCGCGCGCGGCATCATCGATGATGCGCATCAGACGTGTCCCTATTCCAAGGCCGTTCGCGGCAACATCGACGTCACGGTCGCACTGATCTGACGCACCATCACCAATCATCAAAGGGTAGCACCACCATGACGCAGATCATCGACCAGCATCGTCGCAAGTTCTTCGGCGTCGCCGCCGGAACCGTCGCCGTCGGTCTCGGCGTGATCGACCTCGCGCGCGCCGAAACGGAAGCGTCGCGATCCCAGGCATCGACCACGTCCTTCGGCGCGATCAAGCAGATCGATGCCGGCGTCCTCAATGTCGGCTATGCCGAGGCAGGTCCTTCGAACGGTCCCGTGGCGATCCTGCTGCACGGCTGGCCTTACGACATTCACGCCTTTGTCGAGGTCGCGCCAATCCTGGCAAAAGCCGGTTATCGCGTGATCATCCCGCACTTGCGCGGCTACGGCTCGACGCACTTCCTCACCAGTGAGACACCGCGCAACGGCGAGCCTGCCGCGATGGCCGCCGACATCATCGCGCTGATGGACAAGCTCGATATCAAGAAGGCTGTTATCGCCGGCTTCGATTGGGGCGCGCGCACGGCCGACATCATCGCCGCGCTGTGGCCGGATCGCTGCCGCGCGCTGGTGTCGGTCAGCGGCTATCTGATCTCCAGCCAGGCCGCAGGCAATACGCCGCTGCCGCCGTCGGCCGAGCTGCAATGGTGGTATCAGTTCTACTTCGCGACCGAGCGCGGCCGGGCCGGATACGAGAAGTACACGCATGATTTCGCCAAGCTGATCTGGAAGCTCGCCTCGCCGCAGTGGAAGTTCGACGACGCCACCTTCGCCCGCAGCGCGGCGGCGCTGGACAACAAGGATCATGTCGCGATCACGATCCACAACTACCGCTGGCGGCTCGGGCTCGCCCAAGGGGAGGCGAAATACGAGCATCTCGAAAAGAAGCTCGCGGCGGCTCCCGTCATCAACGTGCCGACGATCACGATGGAAGGCGACGCCAACGGCGCGCCGCACCCCGACCCCAGCGCTTATGCCAAGAAGTTTTCAGGCCGATACGAGTTTCGCCTGATCACCGGCGGCATCGGCCACAATTTGCCGCAGGAAGCGCCGCAAGCCTTCGCCAAGGCCGTCATCGACGCCGACGGCGCTTGACGATCTGTCATGGCCTCGGTCCAGCCAGGCTGGACCGAGGCTCGCCCTCTGATCCCAGTTTGAAGAAACTCATGACGTCAACCGAACCTGAAACGAAGAAATTCTCCGTCTCCACCGTCGTCGCGCTGATTCTCCTCGTCGTTCTCCTGAGCTGCGTGCCGTATCTCGTCACCATCGCTCTCGCACAGGGCCCCGCGACGGCCGACGCCTCGCCGATCTTCGGCGTCACCATTCCGCCGGGCTACAAGCAGTGGGAACTGATCGCGCCGGCTGAAGAGGCGGCGCCGCTCGACGAGCTTCGTGCCGTCATCGGCAACCAGACCGCAATCGAGGCGTATCAAGCCGGCAAGCTCCCGTTCCCGGACGGCACCATTCTGGTCAAGCGCGCCTGGAAGCGGAAACAGTCGCTGGAGTTTGCGTCCGCGACGATTCCCGGCGCCGCCACCACGGTTCAGGTGATGGTCAAGGACTCCAGGAAATACGCCGCGACCGGCGGCTGGGGCTTTGGCCGCTTCGTCGACGGTAAGCCGGTCGACGAAGCTCAGCATCGCACCTGCTTTGCGTGCCATGAAGCACGGGCGAAGAGCCGAGACTACGTCTTCACGCGACTGGCGCCTTAAGGGGGTCGGCTGGCTTTCGTCAGGAAGGCTGCTTCACTCCGCCGCGACCATCTGCTGCGTGCGCCACTGGCCAAGGAGTGCGCGGAGCGAAGCCGGCTTGACCGGCTTGTTCAGCACCGCGACCTTCTCGTCGCGCGCGGCGACCTGCACGGCGGGGCTGCGGTCGGCCGTGATCAGGATCGCGGGGATGGTATCGCCGAAGCGGCGGCGAATGTCGCGGATCGCGGCGATGCCGTTGCCGCGGTCGAGATGATAGTCGACCAAGAGGCCGGTGACGCGCCTTCCGGCTGTTTCGATTGCGGCGATCGCGCCTTCCGGATCGGCGACCGCGATCACCTCGGCGTCCCACGCCTTCAGCAGCGTGCGCATGCCGTCCAGGATCGCCGCGAGCAGTTTCGTGAAAAGATCGATTCTGCGTTGACCCCACAAGGCATCCACTTCGGTACTCTTCGTAAGGTGTTCGAAGTATTCTTCCCATGCGTCGATGAT
>NZ_JALBGZ010000949.1:0-2004 GCF_023006515.1 Bradyrhizobium sp. PRIMUS42 | reverse complement strand
CAGGCCGTTCGGGCCCTTGATGTCGACGTCGAGCGTCGCCTGCCCCGCCGCTGTCGCGTCGAGGGCCAGCGAGAACGAGTTGCGCTGCTTGGCGGCGAGCTTGACGGTGGTGGCGGGGTTGCCGGTCATCTTCACCGGGCCGCCCGTCTTCACGTTGATGACGTAGTCGCCGGCCTGGCCCTCGACATTGTCGATCTCGAGGTTGACCGTGCCGCGGTCACCATTGAGCAGGAAGCGCGGCAGGGTCGTCGTCAGCACCACGGGGTCGCGGATCACGACATCGGTGTTGGCGCGGCCGAGCTTGGTCGCGGTCCACGCCACCGCCATCACGCGCGCCGTGCCGGCGAACTCCGGAATGTCGAAGCTCACTTCCGCGGTGCCGTCAGCGGCGACGGTGACGATGCCCGAATACAACGCCAGCGGCTTTTGCGCCGGCGGCGAGCCCTGGAGTTCGCCAGCGCCGGCGTCGCCGCCGGACTTGATCTGGCCGCGCGTGCCTGACATGCCGTCGATCAGCTGTCCATAGAGATCGCGGATCTCGGCACTCAGGCGGCGCTGGCCGAGATAGTAATCGTCCGGAGCCGGCGGCTTGTAATTGGTGAGGTTGAGGATGCCGACGTCGACCGCGGCGATGGCGATCTTGGCGTCCTCGCCCGGATTGAGCCCGTCGAGCTTGACCGGGATCTTCAACGTCGCGTTCGGCCGGATCAGCGCCGGCGGCGACAGCTTCACCTGCAGCGTGCGGGTCTGCTTGTCGATGCCGAACCATTTCAGCCCGATCGCCCGGCCCGGCATGCGCTGGGCAGCGGCATCGAGCGGACGGCGCAGCGTCGCCACGACGTAGGCACCGGTGCCCCAATCCTTGCCGATCGGGAGCTTAACCTGGGCGGTGCCTTCCTTGACGTCGATGGTCTGCGTCGTCAGCAGGCGATCGCCGAGCACGTTGATGGTCAGCTTGCCGGCGCTGCGTACATTGACCGACACCGTCATGGTGTCGCCGGAGGAATATTGCGGCTTGTCGATCGAGGTCTCCAGCAGGTCCGGCGTATCGGCGCTACCGTCGGAGTACCAGCCGACGTCGAACTGCACCGAGGTCACCGGGCCATCGGCCTCGTTCGACTTCACATCGAGCCGGTAGCGGCCGGGCTGGGGGGTGAGCGAAAGCCGCGTCGGCTTGTCGGATGCAACCGTCACGTCACCGTCGGCAACGCGCGAGGTCGACTTGACCGGCTCGTACTCCCAGTAATTGTTCTGGCGATACCATTGATAGCGCGACTCCATCTTCAGGAGCTCGTAACGCAGGCCGTCGCGGCGCAGCCTCTCACCCTCGGGCGAGACGAACAGGATGTCGAACTCGGCCTTGTCGCCTTCGGCCACGTTCTTGTCGCCGAACAGCGGCTTGACGCCGATCTGCGCCGCGGTGGGCGCGACCGGCAGCACGATCTTGCGCTCGACGGCGCGGCCGCCGGTCTCGACCATGCGGACGAAGATCTGCGCCTCCTGCGGACGGGTCGAGGCCGGCTGCTTGTCCAGCGTCACCGGGAAGGTCGCAACGCCGTTGGCGTCGGCTTCCGGCAGACTCTCCAGCGGCGTGCGCTCGTTCGAGGTGGTCTCCTCGTCGGCGACGCCGAACTGGTAGCCGGCAAAGCCCGGGCGCTCGGCCGCGGGCGCGACCAGCATGTCGCCTTCGAGCTGGAGGCCGGAGGCCGGCGCGCCATAGAGGAAATGGCCGTCCGCCTTAAGCTCTACTGGAGCGTTAGCCTTGATCAGCTTGTCCTTGGCGGACAAGTCGAATTCGATCCTGTCGGGGACGTAATCCTCGACCATGAAGGTGGTCTCGCCGACCGAAGAACCCTTCGGGTCGGTGAAGGCACGCACCCGCCAGGTCCCGGTCGGCACAGCCGAATTGAGCGTCACTGCCAGCGAGCGGCCGCCGGCGCCCTGATCGGACAGCACCGCGCGGCGGAATTCGACGCCGTCGGGGCGCTCGATCACCAGCGTGAG
>NZ_JALBGZ010000948.1:0-2005 GCF_023006515.1 Bradyrhizobium sp. PRIMUS42 | reverse complement strand
CCCCCGTCGCGGCCGCCTCGATCGCGCAGGTGCATCGCGGCGAAGTCTTGCGCGACGGGATCCGCACATCGGTCGCGGTCAAGGTGCTCAGGCCGAACGTGGCCGCGCGCTTCCGCCGCGATCTCTCCGACTTCTTCTTCGTCGCCCACAAGGCCGAGACCTACTCGGCGGAAGCACGGCGGCTGCGCCTCATCGAGGTCATCAACACCATGTCGCGCTCGGTCGCCATGGAGATGGACCTGCGGCTGGAGGCGGCTGCGCTGTCGGAGATGGCGGAGAACACGCGCGACGACCCTGACTTCCGCGTGCCGACAGTCGACTGGGATCGCACCACGCACAACGTGTTGACGATGGAGTGGATCGACGGCATCGCGCTGAACGACCACAAGCGCCTGGCGGAGGCACAGGTCGATCTGCCCGATCTTGGCCGCAAGGTGATCCAGAGCTTCCTGCGCCACGCGCTGCGCGACGGCTTCTTCCATGCCGACATGCATCCGGGCAATCTGTTCCTGGACGACGCCGGCCGTCTCGTCGCGGTCGATTTCGGCATCATGGGCCGGCTCGGCATGAAGGAGCGGCGCTTCCTCGCCGAAATCCTGCTCGGCTTCATCACCCGCGATTATCGCCGGGTCGCCGAGGTGCATTTCGAGGCGGGCTACGTGCCCGCGCATCACTCGGTCGAGAATTTCGCGCAGGCGATCCGCGCCATCGGCGAGCCGATTCACAACCGCACGGCGGAAGAGATCTCGATGGCGCGGCTGCTGACGTTGCTGCTCGAGGTCACCGGCCTGTTCGACATGACGACGCGGCCGGAGCTGATCCTGCTGCAGAAGACCATGGTGGTGGTCGAAGGCGTGGCGCGCGGCTTCGATCCCAAGCTCGATATCTGGAAGATCGCCGACCCCGTGGTGCGCGAATGGATCGAGCGCAATCTGGGCCCGATCGGACGGGTGCAAGGGGCGCTCGCCGGGACCGGAGACATCGCGCGCGTGCTGATGCGCCTGCCGGAGATCGCCGAGCGGTCGGTGAAGGTGCTGGAGCAACTCGAGACCATGACGCGGGAGGGCATCAGGCTGTCGCCGGAAAGCATCGCCGCGATGGGCCGCAGCGAGGGCCGCAAGAACCGCTGGCGCACCGTCGCGCTCTGGATCATTGCCGCGACCTTCATCGGCATCCTGATCGCCGTCCGGAATCTATGATTGCATTGCAATCATGTAGGTGATAGCATCGCTATCATTCTGTGCTGGAGGGCGTCATGGCAAGCCTGACCATCCGCAAACTGGACGACAACGTCAAAACCTACCTGCGGCTGCGCTCGGCCAAGAACCGCAGATCGGTCGAGGAAGAGGTCCGGGTCATCCTGCGGGAGCTGATCGAGGGCCGCGAGGAGCCGCTGACGCCGTTTTCGGCGCCGCCGGCCGCCTCCACCGCCATCACGCCCCAGCGCACCGGCGCCCTTCCCGAGGCCAGTGTCACCCTGATCATCGGCGGCGGCATCGCCGCCTACAAATCCCTCGACCTGATCCGGAGGCTGAAGGAGCGCCGCGTCGAGGTCCGCTGCGTGCTGACCAAGGCGGCGCAGCAATTCGTCACGCCGCTGGCCGTGAGCGCACTCTCGCATGAACGCGTCTATACCGACCTGTTCGACCCCCAGAGCGAGTTCGACGCCGGCCATATTCGCCTCGCGCGCGACTGCGATCTGATCGTGGTGGCGCCCGCCACCGCCGATCTGATGGCGAAGATGGCGAACGGCCATGCCGACGATCTCGCCAGCGCCATCCTGCTCGCGACCAACCGCAAGGTGCTGCTGGCGCCGGCAATGAACCCGCTGATGTGGAACAATGCGGCGACGCGCCGCAACGTCGGCTTGCTCCAGCGTGACGGCGTGGTGCTGATCGGGCCCAATTCGGGCGAGATGGCGGAAGCCGGTGAGGCCGGAACCGGCCGTATGTCCGAAGCGATCGAGATCGCCACAGCCGCCGAGCGGCTGCTGCGGCCGCCGGTG
>NZ_JALBGZ010000947.1:0-2008 GCF_023006515.1 Bradyrhizobium sp. PRIMUS42 | reverse complement strand
CTGTCGGCGTATCGGCAGGCCCGGGCGCGGCAGCAGCGGGCGGCGGCGCATCCTCGGCCGGCTCCACCGTGTCATTCTGGATCTGCTTTTCCATCGCGCGCAGCTTGGCGACGTTCTTCTGATGCGCGTCGTAGGTCTCGGTGAAGGCATGCCCGCCGGTGCCGTCGGCGACGAAATAGAGGTCGCGGGTGCGGGCCGGATTGGCGGCGGCCTCCAGCGAAGCGCGGCCCGGGTTGGAGATCGGGCCGGGCGGCAGGCCCTCGATCACATAGGTATTGTACGGCGAAGGCTGCGTGATCTCGCTGCGCTTGATCGGCCGGCCCAGCGTGCCCTTGCCGCCGACGAGGCCGTAGATGATGGTCGGATCGGACTGCAGCTTGATGCGCTGCTTCAGGCGGTTGACGAACACCGCGGCAACGCGGCTGCGCTCGTCGGGCTTGCCGGTCTCTTTTTCGACGATCGAGGCCAGCGTCACCAGCTGCTCCGGCGTCTTGACCGGAATATCCTGATTGCGGCGCTCCCAGATCTCGGTGAGCACGCGCTTGTGCGCCTGCTGCATGCGCTGGACCACCTGATCGCGCGGGGTGCCGCGCGGGAACTTGTAGGTCTCCGGCAGCAGCGTGCCCTCGCGCGGCAACTCGCGGACGCTGCCGGTGAAGATGTCGTTGTCGGACAGGCGCGCCACGATCTGCTCGGAGGTCAGGCCCTCCGGAATCGTGACCGCGTGCTGCACCACCTTGCCCTCGACGATGGTGGCGATGACGTCGCGCAAGGATGCGTTCTTCTGGAACGAATACTCACCCGGCTTGAGGTCCGAGCTCGCCTTCAACGCGGCGACGCTGGCGATGAACACCCAGGGATTGATGTCGGTGACGCCTTCCCGGTTCAGCGTCTCGGCGATGTCACGCTTGCCTGCGCGCTGCGGGATGTTGACGATCTTGTCGTCCTTCAGCGGTCCGGGCGCCTCGAGCACCTGCCGGCCGTAATAATACACGCCGCCGGCGCCGAGCATGGCGATCAGCAGAAGGGTGATGATGGCGTTGCCGACGACCACGAAAGGATTGCGCGCACGCTCCGATCGCCTCGGCGGCGGCGGGAGTTGCTCGGGCTCGAGCGCTGCCCGCGGACTCCGGGGCGAAATGGGCGGCCTTTCACTCATCGAAACAACCTGAATCCTGCCGGTTCAATCGCGACCTGACAATCGCTTGCCCTGCCAAATGCACGCGCCCACTTCTATGACTATCGCCGAATACGGCAAAACGGTGGATTCGTCTCAAACGCAAACTAACTGGCCAAACGCCGGACGATCACCGACGCATTGGTACCGCCAAAACCAAAAGAGTTCGACAAGGCGACATTGACCTCACGCTTCTTCGCCTTGTGCGGCACGAGATCAATCGCAGTCTCCACCGACGGATTGTCGAGGTTGATCGTCGGCGGCACGACATTATCGCGAATCGCGAGAATGGCGAAGATCGCTTCGATCGCACCGGCGGCGCCGAGGAGATGCCCTGTCGACGACTTGGTCGAGGACATCGCAACCTTGGAGGCGGCATTGCCGAGCAGACGCTCGACCGCACCGAGCTCGATCTCGTCGCCGAGCGGCGTCGAGGTGCCGTGCGCGTTGATGTAGTCGAGATCGGACGCCGTGAGGCCCGCGCGCTTGAGCGCCGCCGACATGCTGCGGAAGCCGCCATCGCCATCGGGCGACGGCGAGGTGATGTGATAGGCATCGCCCGACATTCCGTAGCCGATCACCTCGGCATAGATCTTCGCGCCACGGCGCCTGGCATGCTCGAGCTCTTCCAGCACCAGGACGCCGGCGCCCTCGCCCATCACGAAGCCATCACGGTCCTTGTCGTAAGGACGCGAGGCCTTTTCCGGGGTCTCGTTGAAACCGGTCGAGAGCGCGCGCGCGGCGTTGAAGCCGGCAATGCCGATCCGGCTGATCGGCGACTCGGCGCCGCCTGCGACCATCACGTCGGCATCGCCCAGCGCGATCAGGCGC
>NZ_JALBGZ010000946.1:0-2011 GCF_023006515.1 Bradyrhizobium sp. PRIMUS42 | reverse complement strand
CGCCCCGGGCCCCGTCAAGGCGGCCGCAGCCACGCCATCTCCCGCAGCCGCGCCCACGCGCGATCTCAATTCACCGCTCGGCGTCTGGCTCACCGAGGAGAAGGAAGGCAAGGTCCGCATCGAGCAATGCGGCAGCAATCTGTGCGGCTATTCGGTCGACAGCAAATCGAACCAGAATGGCGAGCAGGTTCTGATCAACATGAAGCCGAGCAAGGACCAGAAATGGTCCGGCCGCATCCTCGATCCGAACTCCGGCTCGACCTACGATTCGACGATCGCAATGAAGGGCACTGACCGCCTGCGCGTGCAGGGCTGCGCCTTCGGCGGCATGTTCTGCGGCGGGCAGACCTGGACGCGGGTGAACTGAGTTTTGACTCGACGCTTCTGATTGAGGAAGGGGCCCGCGATCCGGGCCCCTTTGCTTTTGGCCGCGGCGTCAACGTGACGTGCGCCACCTCACAGAGCCTGCCGCTCGCGTGACAGCCCTCACATCGCCGGTTCCGCGCCCGTGCCATGTTCCCCGCATGGTCACCCACAGGGGCGTGTCATGAACGGCTTTCGCAAAGGTCTCTTCGCCACCATCGTCGCCATCGCCTTCCCGCTCGCGCAGGCTGATGCTGCGACAAGTACTTTCGACGGCACATGGAATGTCCGCATCTCGTCATCGAGCGAGACCTGCGGCAACGGCGCGACCGTCGCGATCGGCATCAACAACGGGCAGATCGCCTCGAGCAGCACCGCAGTGTCAGCGTCAGGCCGCGTGGCGGACGCCGGCAGCATCAATGTCACCCTCAGCACCGGTATCAAGCGCGCCGTCGGCTTCGGACGACTGAGCGGCACCTCGGGCTCCGGCACCTGGCGCGGCGCGCTGTGCACGGGGACGTGGACGGCGGAGCGGATGTAGCAGGTCTGGTGTCCCGGACGCGCCGCAGCGTGCAAGGCTGCTGCGCAGAGCCGGGACCCAGGAGTCTTGGTTAGTCGCCGGAAGATTCCGGGACACACACGAGGACCTTCTTAGCCCAGCGCCGCCCCATACTCCGCGTCAGTGACCGGCTCCAGCCAGGTCGAATAGACGCCGTCGAGCGCTTCCTGCATGGCGATGTGGCACATGCCGTTGGTCGGCGACGCTCCGTGCCAGTGCAACTCGCCCGGTGGAATCCAGACAGTGTCGCCGGGACGGATCTCCCTGACCGGACCGCCCTTGGTCTGCACGCGCCCGACGCCGGAGATGACGTAGAGCGTCTGCCCGAGCGGATGGTGATGCCAGTTGGTGCGGGCGCCCGGCTCGAACGCAACGCGCGAGCAATTCAGCCGTGCGGGCGCGGGCGCCATGATCACGGGGTCCTGCCACACGGTGCCGGTGAAGTTTTCCTTGGGCGCGCGGCGGGTCGGCCGCGTGCCTGCAACAGTGATCTCCATGGGATTCCTCGCTTCCGTTACTTCTTGCTGGCGGCGTAGCGCGCCTTGGTCTCGGCGTTCATGGGATAGAGGCCCGGCAGCACCGCGCCATTGTTCACCTCGTTGACGATCCAGGCTTCCATGCGCTCCTGCTCGACGCCCTCGTTGAGGACGTGATCGAGCATCGCCTGCGGGATCAACACGCAGCCGTCCTGGTCGGCGACCACGATGTCGTTCGGAAAAACGGCAACCCCACCGCAGCCGATCGGCTCGCCCCAGCCGACGAAGGTCAGGCCGGCCACGGAGGGCGGCGCGGCATAGCCGTCGCACCACACCGGAAGATTGGTGCCGAGCACGCCCTCGACGTCACGCACGACGCCGTCGGTGACGAGAGCGGTGACGCCGCGCTTCATCATGCGGGCGCAGAGAATGTCGCCGAAGATGCCGGCATCGGTGATGCCCATGGCATCGACCACGGCGATGCATCCCTCCGGCATCGCCTCGATCGCGGTGCGGGTCGAGATCGGCGACGACCAGGATTCCGGCGTCGCCAGATCCTCGCGCGCCGGCACGAAGCGCAGCGTGAAGGCCGGTCCCACCAGGCGCGGCAGGC
>NZ_JALBGZ010000945.1:0-2027 GCF_023006515.1 Bradyrhizobium sp. PRIMUS42 | reverse complement strand
CCTGCCGTCCTCGGCTTCGACGCGCCGCGCGGCATTGCCGGCGAGGCGGGCGCCTTCGCGCGCCATCTCGTAGACGATGTCGGTGAGATCGTAATCGGCCTGCGCGATCGAGGTCGTGGAGAAGGTGTTGGTCGCGACGATGTCGGCGCCGGCGCGCAAATAGGCGGCGTGGATGTCCTCGATCGCCTGCGGCTGGGTCAGGATCAAGAGGTCGTTGTTGCCGCGCAGGTCGCGATGGAAATTCTTGAAACGCTCGCCGCGGAAAGCCGCTTCGTCGAACTGGAGGTTCTGGATCATCGTGCCCATGGCGCCGTCGAGCACGAGGATGCGCTCGCGCGCGGCGTTGAGCAGGGCAGTTCGCTTGGGAGAGGTGGATACGGTCATGTTGTCTTAAGCCGCCTTCTGCGCGCTCTTGGCGCGGATGCCGAGCAAATGGCTGATCGCGAACACTAGATCGGCGCGGTTCATGGTGTAGAAGTGGAAGGTGTCGACGCCATTCTTGGCGAGCTTCTGCACCTGGCCGGCGGCAACGGTCGCGGCCACCAGCTTGCGGGTCTCGGCGTCGTCATCGAGGCCCTCGAACTTCGAGGCGAACCAGTCCGGCACGGTCGTGCCGGCGCGGGTGACGAAATTGCGCGCCTGCTTGAAATTGTGCATGGGCATGATGCCCGGCACGATCGGGATGTTGATGCCACGCGCGCGGACGCGGTCGAGATAGCGGAAGTAGAGGTCGTTATCGAAGAACACCTGGGTGATCGCGCGGCTGGCGCCGGCATCGACCTTGGCCTCCAGCGTGTCGATGTCGGCATCGAAGTCGCGCGCCTCCGGGTGCTTCTCGGGATAGGCCGAGACCGACACTTCGATATCGGCATGCCGCTTCTTGATCCCCGCGACGAGGTCCGCCGAACTCTGATAGCCGTCGGGATGGCTGGCATAGGGCGTGCCGATGCCGCCGGCGGGGTCGCCACGCAAGGCCACGATGTGGCGGACGCCGACCTCGTGATAGCGGTCGACGATCTCGTCGATCTCGCCGCGCGAGGCGCCGACGCAGGTCAGATGCGCCGCCGGCAGCAGCGCGGTCTCCTGGAGGATGCGCGAGATGGTGGAGTGGGTCCGCTCCCGCGTCGAGCCGCCGGCGCCGTAGGTCACCGAGACGAATTTCGGGTCGAGCGGGGCGAGCCGGTTGATGGTCTCCCAGAGATTGCGCTCCATATCTTCCGTCTTGGGCGGAAAGAACTCGAAGGAGATCGCAGGCCGCTTCAGGTGCCCGTCTTGCCCGTCGGCTCGGGCAGGCGTCGTCAGATCGGTCATGGCACCACTCACTCCAGATTGTGTCGCCAAATTTGGCGGCCACCGGTCAGGTTCTCGCTTGAAGGGCCTAAGATAGGGCAAAGGCGAATCCAGCTACAGCCCATCGTGGATGGGAAATGGCCCACTTCGTGCGGAATGTATTGAATTCTTGTGCCTAAATGCTGAAATTGTGGGATTCGATCAATATCAAAAAATGAACGTATAATCAATGATATATGACCTGGGAGCCGGAGCCGGTGGTCAAAGCGCTGCGGTGGGCAGCTTAAATTGAGGACGACGCAGTCGTCGGTTGTCCCAACGTATTCTGGACGGCCGGTTCGCAGCCCGCACACGCCAGACCTGCGCCGTCAGCCCATTGCCGCGTCGCCGCCCGCAACTAACTTAGCGCGCCATGATCCCGCTCTCAGTCCTCGATCTCTCGGTCGTCACATCAGGCACCAGGCCCGCCGCGGCGCTGCGCAACAGCATCGACCTGGCGCGCCATGTCGACGGGCTCGGCTATGTCCGCTACTGGCTCGCCGAACACCACAACCTCGCCTCGGTCGCGAGCCCGGCGCCCGACGTCATGATCGGGCAGATCGCGGCGGTGACCAAGCATATCCGCGTCGGCTCCGGCGGGGTGATGCTGCCCAATCACGCCCCGCTGGTGGTGGCCGAGCGCTTCAAGATGTTGGAGGCGCTGTTTCCCGGCCGCATCGACCTCGGCCTCGGCCGTG
>NZ_JALBGZ010000944.1:0-2030 GCF_023006515.1 Bradyrhizobium sp. PRIMUS42 | reverse complement strand
ACCGGGCCTGACCAGATCCTGCGGCCGGATCAGCCTGACCGTGCCGGGCTTGTCGGCCCGCCAATCGCCATAAGCGTCCTTGCCCTGCAGCACCGGCTCGGCCTGCGCGCCGGTCGCAACCAGCAGTCCCGCGGATATCGCTACGGACAGAATCCTGCTCTTCACGTTGTCCTCCCGGACTGCAGCCTCGAACATCGATACCACCGCGGCAGGTCCCTGCCGCATCCCTCGTCAGCTAATGCCCGCACCATGTGCATCAGGTGCAGCCCATCGTACTGGAAAACACCGCGGATAGGTGCGACACATTGTTAGGGCGGGGGTTGCGGTCATCAAAGCTGCGGCATCGCTGTCGCAATTGACGGGATGATCATGTGGGGATCCATCATATCGGAATGGGCGAGCCTGCTGCTCCGCTGGCTGCACGTGGTCGCCGCGATCGCCTGGATCGGCAGTTCCTTTTATTTCATTGCCCTCGATCTCAGCCTCAAGCCGAAGGCTGAGCTGCCCGACGGCGTGCAGGGCGAAGCCTGGCAGGTCCATGGCGGCGGCTTCTACCGAATCATGAAATATCTGGTGGCCCCCAATCAAATGCCGGACGAGCTGACCTGGTTCAAATGGGAGGCCTACACCACCTGGCTGTCCGGATTCGCGTTGATGGTGGTGGTGTATTATCTCGAGGCCGATCTGTTCCTGGTCGACAAATCGATCCTCGACCTCACGCCATTGCAAGCCGGCCTGTTCAGCTTGTGCAGCCTCGCGCTGGCGTGGCTGCTCTACGAGGCCGCCTGCCGCACCGGGCTTGCGCGGCGCGAGCTGCCCTTTGCCATCGGCGGCTATCTGTTCCTGGTCGCGCTGACCTATGCGTTCACCCATGTGCTGAGCGGCCGCGGCGCCTTCAACCAGATCGGCGCGATCATCGGCACCATCATGGTGGCCAATGTCTTTGCCCTGATCATCCCGAACCAGAAGAAGATCGTGGCCAGCCTGATCGCGGGGCAAGCACCCGATCCAAAGCTGGGCAAGGCCAGCAAGGAGCGTTCGGTCCACAACAACTATCTGACCCTGCCGGTCGTCGTGTTGATGATCAGCAACCACTATCCCCTGCTCTACGCCACGCGCTTCAACTGGATCATCGTCGCGATCATCCTGGCGCTCGGACCCGTGATCCGCCACTTCTTCAACGAGCGCCACGCGGGACGCAAATCGCCGTGGTGGGTGTGGGGCGTCGCGGCAATTGGCGTGATCGCGATCCTCCTCCTTTCCGCGGCCGGCCCGCACGGGGTGAAGACAAGCGCGCTGTCGTCTCAGCCGACGCTCGCCAATGTCGAGGAGATCGTGATGTCCCGTTGCAGCATGTGCCATGCGGCCGAGCCGGTCTGGGCCGGCATTGTGACCGCGCCGAAGGGCATTTTGCTCGATGCGCCCGAGCACATCCATCGCAACATCCGCCTGATCGGCCGTGTCGCGGCCTGGTCGAGCGCGATGCCGCCGGGCAACATCACCGAGATGACCAGCGAGGAGCGCGCGATCCTTGCCGCCTATATCGAGCAGGCGCGCTGACACTACGCGCCGATGCCGCATTTCGCGGAATGAAATTCCATATCGCCTGTCGATTAGAAAATGACTTGACCGCTCATCCGGCGTAGACAAGATCTTGCGGTCGCCGGCGCGGCCTGAAGTCAATTTGCATTCGCGGGGAAAGAACAGTGGCCCTCAACAACGTCATCGGGATCGACCACGCCGTGGTCATGGTGCAGGACCTCGACAAGGCCGCCGAGAACTACCGGCAACTCGGTTTCACCGTCTCCCCGCGCGGCACGCATAGTGCGCATATGGGCACCGGCAACTACACTATCATGTTCGACCCCGACTATATGGAGCTGCTCGGCGTGCTCACTGCGACCGAGCACAACGCGCCGGCGCGGGCGTTCCTGGACAAGCACGGCGAAGGCATCGAGCGTATCGCCTTCACCGCGGTCGATTCCGCCGCGGGCGCGGAGGAGATCCGCGCGCGCGGCCTGACGCCGATC
>NZ_JALBGZ010000943.1:0-2035 GCF_023006515.1 Bradyrhizobium sp. PRIMUS42 | reverse complement strand
ACCGATCCCGCGGCCCAGCCGATCCAGGGCCAGGCCCTGCCCGAAGGCGCTTCGCACGAGGGCGAGCACCTGCACGCCGGCGCGGAGCACCACGGCGAGCACGAAGGCCACGATCATCACGATCATGACCACGAAGGACATGATCACCACGGACATGATCACCACGGACATGATCACCACGGACATGATCACCAAGAGCATGATCACCAAGGACATGGGCACGACGACCATCATCATGCCCAGGGTGACGAACATCACTCTCACGATCATGACGACCATGGTCATCACGGCGAGCACGATCATCGCGACCACGATTATGCGGACGAGACGACTGCGCCTGTCGCAGCAATCGGCGCCGAGCCCGTGGTCGCCACCGGGGTTGTTGCCGAGCCGCAAGAGCTTGCCTCCGAAGCACACGCCGAGGATCTCGCCGCGGCCGTGACGTCAGCCGCTGAACCGGCCGACGCCGTGTACGCCGTCGGCGAGAGCGCCGAGGCTCCCCGTCACGAAGCCGAAGCGGCCGGAGACGACGACGCCGAGGAAGACGAAGACGACGAGGAAGCCGAAGAGGAAGTCGTCGAATCCGTGGGCGGAGACGACGTGCTGGAGGAAGTGCCGGAGCGCACCTTCCGGCCGCGGCGCCAGTACAAGATCCAGGAAGTCATCAAGCGCCGCCAGGTGATGCTGGTGCAGGTCGTCAAGGAAGAGCGCGGCAACAAGGGCGCGGCGCTGACGACCTACCTGTCGCTCGCCGGCCGCTATGCCGTGTTGATGCCGAATACCGCACGCGGCGGCGGCATCAGCCGCAAGATCACCAGTGCCCAGGACCGTTCGCGCCTGAAGGAAGTGGTGCAGGATCTCGACGTGCCCGAGGGCATGGGCATCATCCTGCGCACCGCCGGCGCCGCCCGCACCAAGCCCGAGATCAAGCGCGACTTCGAATATCTGATCCGGATGTGGGAGACGGTGCGCGACCTCACGCTGAACTCGCAGGCTCCGACCCTCGTCTACGAGGAAGGCTCGCTGATCAAGCGCTCGCTGCGCGACCTCTACAACAAGGAGATCGACGAGATCTCGGTGGCAGGTGAATCCGGCTACCGTGAAGCGCGCGACTTCATGAAGATGCTGATGCCCGCCAACGTCAGCGCCGTGAAGCAGTATCGCGACGGCCAGCCGCTGTTCTCGCGCATGGGCGTTGAGAGCCAGCTGGACGCGATGTTCTCGCCGACCGTGCAACTGCGCTCCGGCGGCTACATCGTGATCAACCAGACCGAGGCGCTGGTCTCGATCGACGTCAACTCCGGACGATCGACGCGCGAGCACCATATCGAGGACACCGCGCTCAAGACCAATCTGGAGGCGGCCGAAGAGGTCGCCCGCCAGCTTCGCTTGCGCGACCTCGCCGGCCTGATCGTCATCGACTTCATCGACATGGACGAGAAGCGCAACAATCGCGCGGTCGAGCGCAAGCTGTCCGATTGCCTCAGGCAGGATCGCGCGCGCATCCAGGTCGGCCGCATCTCCCATTTCGGCCTGCTCGAGATGTCGCGCCAGCGCATCCGCGCCAGCGTGCTCGAGAGCTCGACCGATCCGTGCCCGCATTGCGGCGGCACCGGCCACGTCCGCTCGGTGTCCTCGGTGGCGCTCCAGTTGCTGCGCGGCCTCGAAGAGATCCTGATGAAGGGCGCGACCCACAATCTCGTGGTCCGCACCCGCACCGACGTGGCGCTCTATGTGCTCAACCACAAGCGCGGCCATCTGCGTGATCTCGAGAACGGCTTCAAGGTCACCCTCTCGGTGATCGCAGATCCCAGCGTCAGCGGGCCGCAGGCCTATCTCATCGACCGCGGCGAGCAGGTGCATACGCTGGAGGCCGCCAAGGCGCTGCTCGTGGCGCAGGCCGCCGCGAGCCCGCCGCCCCTGGCCGAAGAAGCTTACGACGATGAGGAGTTCGATCCGGAGACCGAATCCGAGGTCGAGACCGAGGAGACCGAAGGCCTCGCCGAGGAGCAGGCCGCCGGCGACGCGCCCGAGC
>NZ_JALBGZ010000942.1:0-2036 GCF_023006515.1 Bradyrhizobium sp. PRIMUS42 | reverse complement strand
TGTTCGGCCTCTCCGAGCAGCAGCTCGTCGCCGCCTTCGGCGTCTCCGGCAGCCAAGCCGCCGGCTCGCTGCAATTCCTGGTCAACGGCGCCTGGAACAAGCGCTACCAGGTCGGCGCGGCCGCGATGAATGGCGTGATCGCTGCGACGCTGGCGCGTAACGATTTCGTCGGCGCGACGGAATCGGTCGAGGGCAAGCACGGCCTGCTCGCCGGCTACACCGACGATGCGCACCCGTCCAAAGCGGTCGCCGAGCTCGGCAAGAGCTACGAGACCATGAAGATCGGCGTCAAACCTTATCCGAGCTGCCGCTACACCCATGCCGCGATCGACGCGCTGATCGCGATGCGGCGCGAGCACAATCTGACGCCCGACCAGGTCAAGCGCGTCGAGATCGGCCTGCACCGCAACGGCATCACGCTGACCGGCGATGCCGCCACCAAGCGGCATCCGACGTCGATCGTCGGCGGCCAGTTCTCGATGTTCTTCACCGGCGCGCTCGCGCTCGACCAGGGTTCATTCGGCTGGGACGATTACAGCCGTCTTGGCGACGCCGCGATCGACGCGCTCGCCGACAAGTTCGACGTGGTGCAGGACGACCGGCTCGAGATCGGCCGCACGCATCCGTTTGGGGCGCGTGTCAGCATCACTACCGACGACGGCGTGCATGAGCGGCTCTATGCCGATCCCTCGGGTGAGCCGACCTCCTTCCCCGACGCGCAGGCGATGCAGCAGAAATTCCTGACGCTGGCCCGCCCGGTGCTGAATGCGCGCGCGGAGAAGTTTGCCGACGCGATCATGACGCTGGAGCGGTTCGATCGCGTGGCGCAGGCGACGGAATTGGGGAGATAATCGATTCTCTCCGCGCAGACGGGTGCACCCTCGCCCCTTGCGGGAGAGGGTGGCTGCGCGAAGCGCAGCCGGGTGAGGGGTTCTCTCCGCGAATCCGACTCGCAATTGAATGCGCGGAGACATACCCCTCATCCGGCGCTTCGCGCCACCTACTCCCACAAGGGGAGAAGGAAGAATGCGCGCTCCACTCCTCTCAGTTCCCCGCCATCTTTCCCTTCTCGCGCGTTGCGGCCACCACGTCGCGCACGAGATCAAACACGCCGTCCGCTTGCAGCGGGGCGTTCGGCGAGCGTCCCATCCGCACGATCACCAGCTTCTCCGAGGGGATCACGATGGTGTATTGACCGATGGTGCCCTTGGCGAAGAAAGCATCGCGTGGCCAACCGTGCTGCACGCGAAATGACGCGCCGAAGCTGTCGCCCTGGTTGGTCCAGAAGCCGGCGCCGATGCCGACCCACGCGTTCGATGTCGGCGAAGCCGCGTACTTCACCCAGCCCTCCGGCAGGATACGCTTGCCGCCGGCGATGCCGCCATCGAGATAGAGCTGGCCGAAGCGCGCCCAGTCGCGCGCCGATGCGAGCATTTCGCTCGATCCCTCGATCGTGCCGGAGCCATCGAGCTGGAGCGTGACATGGCGCATGCCGAGCGGGGCGAACAATTCGCGGCGCGCGAAGCGGAGCGCGTCTGCGGGATCACCACCGACCGCGTTGCGGATCAGGTGCGAAAGAATGAGAATATTGCCGTCGTGGTATTTCCACGCGGTGCCAGGCGCGGTCTCGAGCGGGATCGTCTCGGCATAGGCAGCCATGTCGGACTTGACGAACTTCATCCGGTTGACCGGCTCGAAGGCGGAGCCGAGCGAGGCCTCCAAAGAGCTGCCGAGCGCAAGGCCCGCGGTGTGGCGCAGAAGCTGATCGACCGTGATGGCATGGCGCGGATCATCAGGATCTTTCCAGGCAGCGACCGGCGCGGGGCCGTCGAGCTTCAGCTTGCCCTGACGCACCAGCACGCCGATCAGGGCGGAAACCACCGATTTCGTCATGGAGAAGCCGAGCAGCGGCGTCTCCGGTCCAATGCCGTCGGCATAGCGCTCCGCGATGACGCGGCCCGACTTCATCACGACCACCGCGCGGGTGCGGCGGTAGGGCGCCTGTGCGGGCTCGGTGAAGGCGCGGTCGAGCGCGG
>NZ_JALBGZ010000941.1:0-2041 GCF_023006515.1 Bradyrhizobium sp. PRIMUS42 | reverse complement strand
CTGGTTGCTGCTCGCGGGCGACGAAACCGCCCTGCCCGCCATCGCGCGAATTCTCGAGACGCTGCCGGCGACGGCGACGGGCGAGGCCTTCATCGAGGTCGCCGATCGGCGCGAAGAAGTTTCGCTGGTCGCGCCGAGCGGCGTAGCGATCCGCTGGCTGCATCGCGAAGGCCGTCCGGCCGGGACGACGCAGCTCCTGGTCGACGCCGTCAAGGCAGTGCGATGGCCCGACCATCGGGAGGTCTTCGCCTGGGTCGCATGTGAGGCGCAGACGCTAAAGGCCCTGCGAAACCATTTGCGCGACGAGCGAAAGCTCTCCCGCGATCAGCATCTGGCCGTCGCCTATTGGAGCCTGCGCCAACCATGACGTTCCAACACGTGCAGACGGGCGAAACGACGCGCGCCTTGCCGACCGACATCACGCAGGCCTCGCTGGAAGCGCCAGCCTCCTTGTTCGAGCTTGACCAGGTCGGCTTCGCGGTGGCCGGGCGCGCGCTGCTCGAACCGCTCACCTTGTCCCTTCCGGCCCGCAGCGTCGTCGGGCTGATCGGGCACAACGGCTCCGGCAAATCGACCTTGCTGAAATTGCTGGCGCGCCAGCAGCCTAGCTCGTCGGGAACGATTCGTTTCGAAGGGCGCGCGCTGCGCGCGTGGAGCGATCGGGACTATGCCCGCAAGGTCGCCTATTTGCCGCAGCAGACGCCGCCCGCCGCCGGCATGCTGGTCAAGGAGCTGGTCGCACTCGGTCGCTATCCCTGGCACGGCGCCCTCGGACGGTTCGGCGACATCGACCGCGAGAAGGTCGCAAACGCCATGGCGCTGACCCATATCGAGCCGTTCGCGGACCGGCTGGTCGATACGCTGTCGGGCGGCGAGCGCCAGCGGGCCTGGATCGCCATGCTGGTTGCCCAGGATGCCGAATGCCTGCTGCTCGACGAGCCGACCTCGGCGCTGGACATCGCCCATCAGATCGAGGTGCTGTCGCTCGTCCAGCAGCTCGCCCGCGAACGCAACCTCGGCGTGGTCGTCGTGCTCCACGACGTCAACATGGCCGCCCGCTTCTGCGACGAGATCATCGCGCTCCATTCCGGGAAGTTGATTGCCCGCGGCACGCCGGACAAGATCATGACGCCGGCCGAGCTCGAAACCATCTACGGCATCCCGATGGGCGTGATGCCGTCGCCGGATCACGGCCATCTCATCGGCTTCGCGCGGTGAGCAGCCCTCACCTGAGGCGCGGTCAGCCGCGCTGCGGCCGCAGCAGCCAGATGAGATAGGGCCCGGCAAGCATCATCGCGAAAATGCCGGCGGGCATCTGGAACGGAAATATCACCATGCGACCGGCCCAGTCCGCCGTGACCATCAGAATCGCCCCGATCAACGCGGCCAACGCCGCCTGATGAAGTGCACGCTGCGCGCCCATCATCCGCGCCATGTGCGGCGCGATGAATCCCACCAGGCTCAGAAGACCCACCATCAGCGTTGCCGTTGCCGTCAGCAATGCCGTCAGCAGCATGATGATGATGCGGCTCCGCGCCAGCGAGATGCCGATCGAACGCGAGGTCGCCGGTCCGAGCGGCAGGATGTCGAGCCAGCGCGACAGCATCGGCACCATGATCAGCAGAATGAGCGCCGCGGCGGCAAGGATTGCCGCCTCGGCCGGACCGATCTGGTAGAGCGACCCGGTGAGCAGCGACAGCAGCGTGCCGATGCGCGGATCACCGGTCGCCAGCGCCATGGCGATGATCGCGCCGAACGCCGCGCTCATGGCGACGCCGGCCAGCAGCACGCGCTCGGGACTGAACTCGGACCGCCGGCTGAACAGCAGCACCAGTGCCAGCACGATGAAGGCGCCGATCCCGGCCGCCCCTATCTGCGCCAGCCGCGTATGAGCGGGAAAGAGATAGAGCAGGACGATCACGCCCATCGCGGCGCCATAGCTGATGCCCATGACCTCCGGCGCGGCCATCGGATTTCCGGTCATCCGTTGCAGCAGCGTGCCGGCGACCGCGAGCGTCGCGCCTGCTGCCAGCGCCGACAC
>NZ_JALBGZ010000940.1:0-2043 GCF_023006515.1 Bradyrhizobium sp. PRIMUS42 | reverse complement strand
CAAAAAAGCGATCAAGGAGACGGCAGGCGTGCGGCCTGTTCTCCACTCGCTGAACCAAATATCATTGACCGAACGGTTCGGTCAATATACATAATAATCCCGCCCGCGTGCTCCTCCACCGCTTCAGGGCGTAGGACGCGCGCGGCCTGGTCTCTCGATACCGCCATAAAGGCCTCCCCAAAAAAGCGATCAAGGAGACGGCAGGCGTGCGGCCTGTTCTCCACTCGCTGAACCAAATATCATTGACCGAACGGTTCGGTCAATATACATAATAATCCCGCCCTGGACCCTACTGACGAGAATCCTTTATTCGGGTTTCATGGCCGCAGACTCGACTCGAAAACCTACCGAGACCCTGAACCAATGGTTGTAGCCGGCCACGAACATCTCCACGTCATCCAAGAGGAGGACAGTTCCAAGCGCCGCCAGATCCTCGACGGGGCCCGCAAGGTGTTCATGGATCTCGGTTTTGACGGCGCCAGCATGGGCGAGATCGCGCGCGCGGCGCAGGTCTCCAAAGGCACGCTCTACGTCTACTTCGCCGACAAGACCGCGCTGTTCGAAGCCATCCTCGAGCAGGAGGCGCTTCAGCACGGCCAGGTCGTGTTCACTTTCGATCCCGCGCGCGATGCCGAGACCACCCTGAAGGAGTTCGGCCGAGCCTACATCCACCTGCTCTGCCGGCCCGGCGGCGGATCGGCGATCCGCACCGTGATGGCGATCGCCGAGCGCATGCCTGATGTCGGCCGCCGCTATTATGCGCGGGTGCTGGACAAGAGCATCAACCGCCTCTCCGACTATCTCAAAACCCGTGTTGCCTACGGCGATCTCGAGATCGACGATTGCGACCTTGCGGCGTCGCAGTTCATGGAACTGTGCAAGGCTTCACTCTTCCTGCCTTTCGTCTTCCAGGCCGCCCCCGCACCGTCGGAAGAGCGTATGACCGAAGTGGTCGATAGCGCGGCGCGGATGTTCCTGGCGGCATATAAGGCGAAGTAGCGGCAAGCGGTCCGCGCGTTGCGTAGGCCGATCCGGCCGCACTATATTGCGCTCATGTCTCGTGATCTTCGCCCGCCAGTCGATATCCTCCATTATGAGATCGTCCAGGAACAGGCCTCGGCGCTTGGACGGATGGGCCGCACGCTCGAACAGGCCCTGACGCGTTTGCGCGAGTTCGACGCGGCCCACGCGCACGCGGAGATGACCGCCTCGACGCAGTCGGCCAGACGCAAGCTGGTGATGGAAGCCGGCCGGGCACTCTGGATGTTCGTGGTGCAGCGCGAGGCGACCGGCTTGCGTGACAGCCGCCACATCATGCGCACCTACAACGTCCCCGGCGAGGTGCAGCTCTGCATGGGGCTGGGCCCCGCACCATCGAAGCCGGCGCGATCGTAGCCCGTATGGAGCAGCGCGCAATCCGGGACTACTGGCAATCCCGTCTAATCGTCGGCGTAGTCGTCTTCCTCGCGCTTGCGCGCCATGCTCTTGCGCGCACCGAGCGAACCGGTGACCGAGGGCTCGCGCGCATTGGCATAGGGACTGCGCGACTGCGCACGTCCGGCAACCTCTTCACCTGAGACGGCGGCGGGCTGGCAGATCAGGCGGCGGCTGGCGCGGCGCATCAGATCGACGTGGATGTGATCGTAGTGATAGACGTTGGAGCCCGGCGCGAGCACCGTGGTGAAATGCGCACAGGCACCTGCCTGCACGTCGCGCAGGAATCCCTGCTCTTCCGGCATGCCACGCCAGCCGTCCTTCACGGTGACGCGGCGGCCATCGGCCAGCACGAAGGCCGAGATGTCGAGCGCATTGCCGAAGGCGTGCTCGGAGATATGGGCGCGCGAGTTACCGTTCATGCCGCGGCAGGAATAAGCGGATATCTGCTTGATCTCGGCGACGCGGACGCCGAACCAGCGCATGGAAGAGGGCTGCACGGTGTCGGCGAGCCAGCGGTCGAGCTCGGACACGATCGGACAGGCCAGCGTCGCCGTCGGCTTGATCGCAACGGGACCGACCGCGGTGACGGGATTGCCCTGCGCCGGG
>NZ_JALBGZ010000093.1:0-13405 GCF_023006515.1 Bradyrhizobium sp. PRIMUS42 | reverse complement strand
CGTGGCGCGCTGCGAGGTCGGCGGCGAGGACATCCAGAAATGGCTGGTGCGAAGCGGCTGGGCGCTGGCCTACACCCGCATCTCCAAGGACTACGAGCCCGACGAGGCCGCCGCGCGTGAGGCAAAAGCCGGGATGTGGCAGGGCGCCTTCATCGCGCCCTGGGACTGGCGCGTCCGCAACAAGAAGACCACCATCCTCGGCGCGACCAAGCCACCCGACGGCGCGCATGCGGTGCTGCTGGCCTCGGCCTCGGGGCCGGTCGCGCCCTCCCCGGATTGCACCATCAAGGGCAACGTCAACAGCGCCGGCGAGTGCATCTTTCACCAGCCGACCAGCCGCTGGTACACCCAGATCAAGATGAAGATCAGCAAGGGTACCCGCTGGTTCTGCTCGGTCGAGGAGGCGGAAGCCGCCGGCTGCCGCGAGACCAAACGATAACCCAGACCTGCGTTTTCCGTGCTTTTCCTGAGCGCCTCCAACGCGTAGAAACATAAATCATCAACCTTCCACCGTCTCCACGACACAAGGATTGACAGCAATGACCGTTCGCGCGGGCCGGGAGTTTCTGGCCATCCCCGGGCCCACCAACATGCCCGACGAGGTGCTGCGGGCGATGCACCGTCCGGCGATCGACATCTATTCCAAGCAGATGCTCGATCTGACCGAGAGCCTGCTCGCGGATATTTCGAAGCTGTTTGCGACCAAAGGCAAATCCTACATCTACATTGCCAACGGTCATGGCGCCTGGGAAGCGGCGCTCAGCAACGTGCTGTCGCGTGGCGACAAGGTGCTGGTGCTGGAGAGCGGCCGCTTCGCGATTGGCTGGGGCAATGCGGCAGCGCTGATGGGCGCCGAGGTCGAGGTGCTCAAGGGCGACTGGCGCCGCGCGGTGCGGCCGCACGAGGTCGAGGAGCGCCTGCGCCGCGACAAGGAGCACACCATCAAGGCCGTCGTCGTCGTCCAGGTCGACACGGCGTCAGGCGTGCAGAACGACATTGAGGCGATCGGCAAGGCGATCAAGGCGGCCGGCCATCCCGCGCTGTACATGGTCGACACCGTGGCTTCGCTCGGCTGCATGCCGTTCGAGATGGACAAATGGGGCATCGATGTCGCGATGTCCGGCTCGCAGAAAGGCCTGATGACGCCGCCCGGCCTCGGCTTCGTCGCCGCCAATGCGCGTGCGCTCGAGGTGCACAAGAAGGCGAACATGTCGACGCCCTATTGGAGCTGGAGCGAACGCGAGGGCACGGAGAATTATCGCAAATATGCCGGCACCGCGCCGGTGCATCTGTTGTTCGCGCTGCGCCAGGCGATCGACCTCTTGCACGAGGAAGGCCTGGAGAACGCCTTCCGCCGCCACAGCCTGCTCGGCGAAGCTGCGCGCCGCGCCGTTGCCGCATGGTCGGAAGGCCAGGTGCTCGGCTTCAACGTCGCGGAAGCCAGCGAGCGCTCCAACACCGTGACCACGGTGACGATGAGCAACGGCCACGACCCCGCGGTGCTGCAACGCTATTGCAAGGACAAATGCGGCGTCGTGCTCGGCACCGGCATCGGCGATCTCTCGGGCCAAGCCTTCCGCATTGCCCATATGGGCCACGTCAATGCGCCGATGCTGCTCGGCACGCTCGGGGTGATCGAGATCGGGCTCAACGCGCTGAAGATCCCGCACGGCAAGGGCGGACTTGAGGCGGCGGTCGCGTATCTCGGGGAAGAGGTGGCGGCGTAGGCCTCGGCTGTCGTAGCCCGGGTGAGCGAAGCGACACCCGGGATCTTGCGAGCCCCCGCATATCGCTTCGCTCATGCGGGCTACGGCAGCGCCTGTCGCGGCACCCGATACGCCTCGACCTGGGCCGTCAGCTCATCCAGCGATGCGGTCGGCGCGTTCGGATCGACCCGATATTCCCCGTTCGCCAGCCACTGCAGCACCATCGCATCCACCACCGGCGAGTGGTGGATGACATCACCGTAATTGTTGAGGTCGTGCGTTACTTCCTTGATCGCGCGGAAATCGTACAGACGCACGTTGGGAAGCTGCGTCAGGCGCCTGGCGATGTGCGCCGTGAGATCGGTGACGATCTTCAGCGTCGCAGGCGAGGCATCGCGCATCGCGACGAATTGCAGGATCGAATAAGGCGGGAAATAGATGTCGAAGGTCACGTCGGGATGGCGCGTGATCAGGCCGACGGCATCGCGCTCGAAGTGACTGACCATGGCGTCATAGCCGTAGCCTTCACCGAGAAAGCGGCTGCGCGTGGGAGCGGTGATGTAGGTAAAGGCCGCGAGCGTCCGCTTGGCGTTGTAGCCGTTCGCGACGTCGAAATCCCTGGCCAACGCATAGATGTCGTCGACATCGGAAAGCGCAAACTTGATGGGGAGATAAGGCGCCGCCCGCGTCAGCGGCGCTCGCAGCGGCGGAACCGAGCGCAGCAATGCGAACAGGGATTCCTTCGCCATCGCGGCGCTGAACAGATAGGACGCGATCCCCTTGGCTGTCCCCCGATAGAGATCGATGGACAGATAGGGATCGGTCTCGATGTCGGTGGCATCGACGAAGATGAAATCGTCCATCGCCCAGATCACGCGCCGGGCGCCGCGGTCGATCGCCTGCTCCAGCACGAAAGCCTGCTGGCGGGAATTGGAGCCGGTCATCGCCAGCTTGAGCGAGTGCACGCGAAGCGCGCGATCGATGTCGCTCTGGCGGAAATGGATCGCGAGCGAGGTGCCCATGAAAGCGGTGTCGAACGAATGGCTGCGGATCAGTCCGGCATTCTGGACGCGCGTGTCGTCGGAATAGAAAGCAGCAAGACGCGAGGGGCGGAACAGTTGCAAGGGATCGACGACGTAGGTGAGCAAAGCCGCGCCCAGCACGCAAGCGATGCTGGCGAGCAGAAGACGCCTCAGCTGTGTGAACGTGCCCTGCATCAGAAGCGGAAATAGATGAATTCGCTGTGGCTCTGGATGCCGAGCAGTCCGAATGCGAGCACCAGCGACGCCGCATAGAGGACCAGCGGCCGCATGCGCCCTGCCCGCAAGGCCTCGCCGACCCTGCGGTTGCCGTGGTCATATCCCATGAGCTCTTGCGTGTTCGGCGCCAGCCACACCAGCGCAGCATAGATGGAGACCAGCACCAGCGCCGCGATCTCCTCGCGGCCGAACACGATATTCGAGGGATCAGCCATGGCATGGAGAACCCGCAGCGCCCACGCAACGCTCTCGGCGCGGAAGAACACCCAGGCGACGACCACGGCCAGGAAGGTCAGCGCTGCTCCGGCGATGCGGACCGGGCGCGCGAGAACAGATGGAATGGCCGGCACCAGCGCATTGAAGGCGTGATTGACACAGAGATAGGCGCCGTGCAGCGCACCCCAAACGACAAAAGTCCAGGCCGCGCCGTGCCAGAGCCCGCCGAGCAGCATCGTGATCATCAAATTGACATAGCGCAGCACGCGGCCGCGCCTGTTACCCCCGAGCGAGATATAGAGATAATCGCGCAGGAATTGCGACAGCGTCATGTGCCAGCGGCGCCAGAACTCGACGATGCTCGTGGCCTTGTAGGGCGAGTTGAAGTTGACGGGCAGGAAGATGCCGAACATCAGCGATATCCCGATCGCCATGTCGGAATAGCCGGAGAAGTCGAAATAGAGCTGGAACGTGTAGGCGAGCGCCCCCAGCCAGGCCTGATCGAAGCTCGGCGAGCGCGCCTCGAAGGCGAGCGCGACCAGCGGCTGGATGCCGTCGGCAAGGCAGGTCTTCTTGAACAGGCCGATGGCGAAGATGATGACGCCGCACAGGATCAAATGCGCGTCCGGATGCTTGGCGTCCTTCCGCTCGAATTGCGGGATCATGTCCTTGTGGTGGAGGATGGGTCCTGCGATCAGATGCGGAAAATAAGTCACGAACAGCGCGTAGTGCGGCAGCGCGTGAGCCGCGACCTGGCCGCGATATGCATCCACCAGAAATGCGATCTGGGTGAAGGTGTAGAAGGAGATGCCGACCGGCAGCAGGATGTGGACCGCGGCATGCGTGCCGAACAGCGCGTTGACGTTCTCGGTGACGAAGCCGGCATATTTGAAGATGCCGAGCACGATGAGATCGCCGGCGACGCCAAGCGCGAGCACCGCCTTTCGTTGCGACGGGCCGAGCTTCGCCACGATCAGGAGATGACCGACGCCGTAGTTGAAGGCGATCGACAGCAGCAACAGGGCCACGAACTGCCAGCTGCCGATGGCGTAGAAGGCGAGCGAGGCCAGCGCCAGCCAGATCACCGGCGTCAGATTGCTGCGCCGCCCGAGCCAGAAATAGCCGGCCAGCACGAGGGGCAGGAACAGCAGGATGAACGGATAGGAATTGAACAGCATCAGGCTGGACCGGCGGCGGGGACATGGTCCGTAAAGCATACACGGGGCCGGTCAACAACCCGGCGACTTGGCGCGGGCGCGCTGGCAATTCGGGGGACCTGTCGCCATATTATGGGCGACCCGCTGCCTTCGACGGCCGTCATTGCCGGGCTTGTTCCGGCAATCCATCGCTAAAGGATTCGTCTTTGATGGATGCGCGGGTCAAGCCCGCGCATGACGAGATGAGTTTCGGTGAGACGAATGAGGATCGAGTGACACAAGCCAAGACACCTTCCCAGCCCCCCGTCGCCCCGCGCCGGCCGCATTCCTTCACGCGGCACGGGATCAATGTGACCGACGACTATGCCTGGTTGAAGGACGCGAAATGGCAGGAGGTGCTGCGCGATCCCGCGGTGCTCGATCCCGACATCCGCAAATATCTCGACGAGGAGAACGTCTACACCGAGAGCCTGCTCGGCCACACCGCCGGCCTGCAGAAGACGCTGGTGCGGGAGATGCGCGGGCGCATCAAGGAGGACGATTCCAGCGTGCCCTCGCCTGACGGTCCCTTCGCCTATTTCCGCAGGTTTCGCGAGGGCGGACAGCACGAGCTGTTCGGCCGCATGCCGCGCGAGGGCGGCGACGGCGATATCGTGCTCGACGGCGACGCGCTCGCCAAGGACCACAAATATTTCAAATTCGGCGGTAGCCGGCACTCGCACGATCACAAGCTCCAGGCCTGGAGCGCCGACACCAAGGGCTCCGAATATTTTTCGATCCGCGTGCGCGACTGGGCCACGGGCAAGGATTTCGACGACCTCGTCGAGGAGACCGACGGCGGCGTCGTCTGGGCCGCGGATTGCAAGAGCTTCTTCTATGTGAAGCTCGACGACAACCACCGGCCGATGCAGGTGTGGCGGCACAGGCTCGGCACCAGGCAGGCCGACGACACGCTGGTTTATGAAGAGCAGGATGCCGGCTGGTTCACCCATCTGCACGAGAGCACCAGCGGCCGCTTCTGTGTGATCGCGGGCGGCGATCACGAGACAAGCGAGCAACGGCTGATCGACCTCGCCAATCCCGCGGCGCCCCCGCGCCTCGTCGCGGCGCGCGAGGAAGGCGTGCAATATTCGCTGGCCGATCGCGGCGATCAGCTCTTCATCCTCACCAATGCGGATGAGGCCATAGACTTCAAGATCGTCACCGCGCCGCTTTCTTCGCCCGAGCGCAAGAACTGGCGCGATCTGATCCCGTATCGTCCGGGCATCTACATCATCGACCTCGATCTCTATGCCGGCCATCTGGTGCGGCTGGAGCGCGCCAACGCGCTGCCGTCGATCGTGATCCGTGATCTCGCCTCGAGCGAGGAGCACGCCATCGCCTTCGACGAGGCGGCCTATTCGCTGGATACGATGGGCTCCTACGAATTCGAGACGACGAATTTGCGCTTCGCCTATTCGTCGATGACGACACCGTCGGAGGTCTATGATTACGACATGGTCAAGCGCACGCGCACCTTGCGCAAGCGCCAGGAGATCCCGTCCGGCCACAACGCCGCCGATTACGTCACGACGCGCATCATGGCGAAGGCGCATGACGGCGCCGAGGTGCCGGTGTCGATCCTCCATCGCCGCGGGCTGACGCTCGACGGCTCGGCGCCGCTGCTGCTGTACGGCTACGGCTCCTACGGCATGGCGATGCCGGCCTCCTTCAGCGCCAACCGCCTGTCGCTGGTCGACCGCGGTTTCGTCTACGCTGTCGCTCATATCCGCGGCGGCGCCGACAAGGGCTGGGGCTGGTATCTCGACGGCAAGCGCGAGAAGAAGACGAATTCGTTCGACGATTTCTCGGCCAGCGCGCAGGCGTTGATCGCTGCGAAATACACCAGCGCCAGGCGCATCGTCGGCCATGGCGGCTCGGCCGGCGGCATGCTGATGGGCGCGGTCGCCAACCGTGCCGGCGAGCTTTTCGCCGGCATCGTCGCAGAAGTGCCCTTCGTCGACGTGCTCAACACCATGCTCGACGACACGCTGCCGCTGACGCCGCCGGAATGGCCGGAATGGGGCAACCCGATCGAGAGCGAAAAGGATTTTCGAACGATCCTCTCCTACTCGCCCTACGACAATGTCGCCGCGAAGGAATATCCGGCGATCCTGGCGATGGGCGGGCTTACTGATCCGCGGGTCACTTACTGGGAGCCCGCCAAATGGATCGCACGCCTGCGCGCCACCATGAGCGGCGGCGGCCCGGTCCTCTTGCGTACCAACATGGGCGCCGGCCATGGCGGGGCGTCGGGGCGGTTCGATCGGCTGGATGAAGTCGCGATCGTGTACGCGTTTGCGCTGTGGGCTGCGGGAATGGCGGAGGCCGGGGTGTAGCGACAGCCGCAAACGCGTAGGGTGGGCAAAGCGAAGCGTGCCCACGGTCTCATGCCGTTTCGAACAGAAGGTGGGCACGGCGCAAATGCGCCTTTGCCCACCCTACGGCAGCCCGACTCGTGGCGACTCACACCGCGCCGTGCGCCTCGACATACAGCGCATACACCGAATGGCTGCTCGCCATATACAGCCTGTTGTTCTTGGGGCCGCCGAAGCAGAGATTGGCGCAGCGCTCGGGCAGCTTGATGAAGGCGAGCGGCTTGCCGTCCGCGTTGAACACCATCACGCCGTCGAGATCTTCGGACTTGGCCTTGAGCTGGAACACCTTGCGGCCGCCAATATCGGTGGGCTCGGATTGCAGCGCGCCGTTGGAGCCCCAGCCGCACCAGAGATTGCCGTCGCGGTCGACGCGGAAACCGTCGAGCGAACCCTGGTCGGCGGCGTCGATCAGCTTGGTCTTGCCGCTAAGCGAGCCATCGTCGCCGACATTGTAGCTCCAGATGCTGCGGTTGGGCGTGCCCTTCCACTCGACGACATAGAGCTTCTTCTCGTCCGGCGAGAAGGCGAGACCATTGGGATTGACGAGGTCGGTGAGGACCGCGCTGATCTTGCCGTCCTTGGCGATGCGATAGACGTTGGTGGTGGCCTGCTCGGCCTTTTCCTTCTTGCCCTCCCACTCGCCATTGATGCCGAACAGCGGATCGGTGAACCAGATACTGTCGTCGGACTTCACCACGATGTCGTTCGGCGCGTTCAGCCGCTTGCCCTCGAACTTGTCGGCGAGCACGGTGATCTTGCCGTCTTTCTCGGTGCGGGTGATGCGACGGGTGACGGAATGCTCGCAGGTGACGAGGCGGCCCTGGCGATCCCTGGCATTGCCGTTGGCGTAATTGGCATTGGCGCGGAACACGCTGGTCTGCCCGGTCTTCTCGTCGAACTTCATGATCCGGTTGTTGGGGATGTCGGAGAACAGCAAATAGCCGCCTTCGGGGAAATAAGCGGGGCCTTCGGCCCAGCGCATGCCTGAAGCGACTTGCTCGACCGTCGAGGAATAGAGCCGGTATTTTGCAAAGCTGGGATCAAGGATCTGGACGGCGGGATCGGGATAGCGCTGGTTGGGCGTGAACGGAAACGACTGCGCGCCGGCAGCGCGGGCAAGAAGCGTGGATGCCATTGCTGCGCCAGCGCCGGCCACGAGATTACGTCGCGTGAAATTCATAAAGGTCCTCCCTGCTTGATAAAAGGCCGGCACTTGATGGCCGGCCTGTGTCTTGACGTGATCTGCTCTCGGTCTTAGCGGCCGTTCTTCTTCCGCCATTCGGCAAAGTCGGTCAGCGTCTGCGGATCGGTCGCGGGATAGAGACCGAAGATGCCGCGACCCTTGCCGACTTCCTCGGTGACGAAGTCCTCGAATGCGGTCATCTCGAAGGTTTCGTTGGCGATCTCGTCGGCGAGATGCGCGGGGATCACGATGACGCCGTCGGCATCGCCAAGGATGACGTCGCCGGGAAACACCGGCGCGTCGCCGCAGCCGATCGGGACGTTGATCTCGATGGCCTGGTGCAGCGTGAGATTGGTGGGCGCCGAGGGGCGATGGTGATAGGCGGGGATGCCGAGCTTGGCGATCTCGGCGGAATCGCGGAAGCCGCCGTCGGTGACGACGCCGGCGACGCCGCGCTTCATCAGCCGCGTCACCAGGATCGCGCCTGCGGACGCCGCGCGCGCATCCTTTCGGCTATCCATCACCAGTACGGCGCCCGGCGGGCAATCTTCGACCGCCTTGCGCTGCGGGTGCGAGCGGTCTTTGAAGACCTCTATCGTGTTGAGATCCTCGCGCGCCGGCATGTAGCGCAGCGTGAAGGCCTCGCCGACCATGGTCGGCTGGTCGGCGCCCAGGGGGTGCACGTCCTGGATCATCTGGACGCGCAGGCCGCGCTTGAACAAAGCGGTGGCGACCGTGGCGGTGGAGACGGATTTGAGCTTGGTGCGGGTGGCTTCGCTGAGTTTGGTCATAGGTTGAGCTCTCTCGTTAGGTCGTCATTCCGGGGCGATGCGAAGCATCGAACCCGGAATCTCGAGGTTCCGGGTTCGCTGCGCGCCCCGGAACGACGGTGAAATCAATAAATCGAAGGCTCGCCGATCGGCGCGCCGAAATCGGTCTCGAGGAAGTCGAAGTCACAGCCGTCATTGGCCTGCTTGATGTGCTTGGTGAACATCCAGCCATAGCCGCGCTCGAAGCGGCGCTCGGGCTGCTTCCAGGCGGCACGGCGCTTGTCGAGCTCGGCTTCGCTCACGTCGAGATTGATGGTGCGGGCGGCGACATCGAGGGTGATGCGGTCGCCGTTCTGCACCAGGGCCAATGGGCCGCCGATGTAGGACTCGGGCGAAACGTGCAGGATGCAGGCGCCATAGCTGGTACCGCTCATGCGCGCGTCCGAGAGGCGCACCATGTCGCGCACGCCCTGCTTCACGAGCTTGGTCGGGATCGGCAGCATGCCCCATTCCGGCATGCCCGGCCCGCCCTGCGGCCCCGCATTGCGCAGGATCAGGATATGATCCTCGGTGACGTCGAGGTTGGGATCGTCGACCGCCTTCTTCATCGAGGGATAATCGTCGAACACCAGCGCCGGACCGGTGTGCTTGAGGAAGCGCGGCGCGCAGGCGGAGGGCTTGATGACGCAGCCGTCGGGCGCGAGATTGCCCTTGAGCACGGCGAGCGCGCCCTCCTTGTAGATGGGATTGTCAACGCCGCGGATCACGTCGGCATTGTGCACCTCGGCGCCCTCGATGTTCTCGCCCATCGTCTTGCCGGTGACGGTGATGCAATCGAGATGCAGATGCGGCTTGATCTGGCCCATCAGCGCCGGCAGGCCGCCGGCATAGAAGAAGTCCTCCATCAGATAGGCATCGCCGCTGGGACGGACGTTGGCGATCACGGGCACCTTGCGGCTCGCAATCTCGAAATCGTCGAGCCCGATGTCCTGGCCGGCGCGGCGAGCCTGCGCGATCAGGTGAATGATCGCGTTGGTCGAGCAGCCCATCGCCATCGCGACCGCAATGGCGTTCTCGAAGGCCTTGCGAGTCTGAATCGTCTTCGGCGTCAGATCCTCCCACACCATCTCGACGATGCGGCGGCCGCATTCGGAGGCCATGCGGATGTGGTTGGCGTCGGCGGCGGGAATTGAGGAGGCGCCCGGCAGCGTCATGCCGATCGCTTCGGCAATCGCAGTCATGGTCGAGGCGGTACCCATGGTCATGCAGGTGCCGTAGCTGCGGGCGATGCCGGCCTCGATGTCGAGCCAGTCCTTGTCGGAGATCTTTCCGGCGCGGCGCTCGTCCCAGTATTTCCATCCGTCGGAGCCGGAGCCGAGCGTCTTGCCTTTCCAATTGCCGCGCAGCATCGGGCCTGCCGGCAGATAGATCGCCGGGATGTTCATCGAGGTCGCACCCAGCAGCAGCGCCGGCGTGGTCTTGTCGCAACCGCCCATCAGCACCACGCCGTCGACGGGATGGCTGCGCAGCAATTCCTCGGCGTCCATCGCCAGCAGATTGCGATAGAGCATGGTGGTGGGCTTGAGCAGCGATTCCGACAGCGACAGCGCGGGCAGTTCGATCGGAAAGCCGCCGGCCATCAGAATGCCGCGCTTGACGTCGTCGACGCGCGACTTGAAGTGCATGTGGCAGGGCTGTGCGTCCGACCAGGTATTGAGGATCGCAATGATCGGGCGGTCCTTCCACTCCTCCGGAGCGTAGCCCATCTGCATGGTGCGGGAGCGGTGGCCGAACGAGCGCAGATCGTCGGGCGCGAACCAGCGCGCGCTGCGGAGCTGGTCGGGCGTGATTTTCTTCTTAGTCATGATTGGGTGCCCCATTTCTGCACGGTGTTCCGCTCGATGGCGCGGAAGATCAGGTTCTCGACAAAGAGCCCGATGATGATCACCGTCAAGAGGCCTGCGAAGACCGCAGGTATGTCGAGCAGATTGCGGTTCTCGAAGATGAACCAGCCGAGCCCACCCTGGCCCGAGGACACGCCGAACACCAGCTCGGCCGCGATCAGCGTACGCCAGGCAAAGGCCCAGCCAATCTTGAGACCGGTGAGGATGGAGCCGAAGGCGGCGGGGATTAATATTTTGGCCACATAAGGCAAGCCGCGCAGGCCGTAATTGCGGCCGACCATGCGCAGCGTGTTGGACACGCTCTTGAAGCCGGAATGGGTGTTGAGCGCGACCGGCCACAGCACCGAATGGATCAGCACGAACACGAGGCTGCCATTGCCGAGGCCAAACCAGATCAGCGCGAGCGGCAGCAGCGCGATCGCCGGCAACGGGTTGAACATCGCCGTCACGGTCTCGAGGAAGTCGGTGCCGATGCGGGTCGAGATGGCGAGAATCGTGAAGATCGCGGCCAGCGCGATGCCGGCCGAATAGCCCATGAACAGCACCTTCAGCGACGTCCAGGCGCGCATGGGAATGGTGCCGTCCTTGACGCGATCGAACAGCGTGATCGCGGTGTCGTGCAGCGTCGGGAACAGCAGCGGATTGTCGAGGGCGACGCCGTAGGCTTCCCAGATCGCCGCCAGGAACAGAATGATGACGGACTTGCGGACGAAGCCGTCGTTCCACAACAGCTCAACCACGCTGAGCTTGCGCTCGACCTCGCCAGCACCTGAAGCGGCGGCCGGCTCGGCTCGCAGCAATATCTTGGCTTCGCCCATCAGAGGCTCCTCAATGCGCGGTCAATTCTTGCGCGAACAGGAGATCGTGGATCTCCTTCTCGAGCCGGCCGGCGCTGCCGTCTTCGTTCGAGACCTTGTCGACGTCGACCACCTCGGCCTTGACGCGGCCGGGATGCGGCGACAGCAACAGGATGCGGTTGCCGATGCGGATCGCTTCCGCGATCGAATGGGTCACGAATAGCACCGTGAACTTGGTCTCGCTCCAGAGCTGGAGCAGCTCGTCCTGGCAGGTCCGGCGCGTCAGCGCGTCGAGCGCGGCGAACGGCTCGTCCATCAGCAGGATATCAGGCTCCATCGCCATGCCGCGCGCGATCGCGACGCGCTGCTTCATGCCGCCCGACAGCGTGTGCGGATAGGCGTCGACCACGCGCGTGAGACCAACCTTCTCGATATAGGCCCGCGCCTTCGCTTCCGCGTCCTTGCGCGACAGCTTTCGCGCGGTCAGCAGCGGGAACATCACGTTGGCGAGCACGCTCTTCCAGGGCAGGAGCTGGTCGAACTCCTGGAAGATCATCATGCGATCGGCGCCGGGACCGTGGATCTCGCGACCGCCGATCGTCATGCGGCCTTCGCTCGGGCTCATGTAGCCGCCGACGGCCTTGAGCAGGGTCGACTTGCCGCAGCCGGAGGGACCGAGCAGCACGAAGCGGTCGGACTTGTCGACGGTGAAGCTCACCCTCTCCGTGGCGGTGACGACGGCGCTGGAGGTCTTGTAGCGCAGCGTCACGCCGCTGACGTCGAGCAGAGTCATCAGTTGCCCTTCAGATCGTGGGCGACGGGCAGATAATAATCGGTCCACGCCTTGGGCTGGTTCTTCAGCGTGCCGGTCTTGAACAGATGTGCCGCGAACTTCATCGTGCCCTGCGGCTCGAGATTCCACTCCATCATGCCGGGCTCCTTGAGGAGATCGAGCAGCTCCTCGACCGAGGTCTTGTCGCCGGTGATCTCCTTGTAGATCTCGACCGCCTGCTTGGTGTCGCTACGAATAAGATCCTGCGCTTCCTTGGTGGCGTCGCGCACGGCCTGGATGATCTTTGGATTGGCTTCGGCAAACTTCGTCGTGGTGAAGAACTGGGCCTGGCTGAGCGGTCCGCCCATCACGTCCGGCGATGACAGCACGATATGCGCGCCCGGTACGTTCTTCAGCTCCAGGAAGGTGAAGGGCGGGATCGAGAAGTGGCTGTGCACCTCGTGCTTGGGGTTGGACAGCGCCGCATAGGCGTCGGGATGGCCGAGCTGCACGGTGTTGGCATCGAGCTTCGACCATTGGTCAGCGCCGAACGCCTCGGCAGCTGCGATCTGGAGCACGATCGCCTGGGTCGAGACTTTCACGGTCGGCACCGCGATCTTGTCGGAGGGGCCGAAGTCCTTGATCGACTTGATGTTGGCGTCGCGGCTGATCAGCGTCATCGGCTGCGCCGAGGTCGCGACGATGCCCTTCACGCCGCCGCGGGTGCGATCCCACAGCAGAAGGAGGTTGCCGGTGCCGGTGTTGAGGATGTCGACGCCGCCCGCGAGCAGCGCGTCGGTCTGCGCGCCGCCGCCGGAGAAGGTGATCCATTTGGTGGTGACGCCGGCGACGCCGAGGGAAGCTGCATGCTTCTCGATCAGCTTCAGCTTCTCCATGATATGGCTCGGCATGTAGAAAATGCCGGGCTGGCGCGACAGCGCGATCTCGGATTTCTGCTGGGCGTGCGCGGCATTTGCCGCCAGGACGGTTGCGGCGATCAGGACGGCAGCCGCAAGCTTGCTGCGAAGATGCGTGATCATTGTTGTGTGTTTCCTCCGGTCATCGTCGAGCTGCGTTGACGCTACTGATGCACTAATATATTAGTGCATCAAAGGCAAGCCCGCAGGACCCGCGATGGAATCACCCCACCCCGCGCCGCGCGCGGCAGCACGACCGGCCGCCCGGCTCGACCGCGGCCGCCAAGCCGCACCGCAGGTATTCGAG
>NZ_JALBGZ010000939.1:0-2057 GCF_023006515.1 Bradyrhizobium sp. PRIMUS42 | reverse complement strand
CTGGAGGGACGCTCGCTGGACGCCGCGACCATCGCGGCGGCCGCATCCGCGGCGACCGAAGGAACATCGCCAAGCGACAACGCGCTCGGCAGCGCCTGGTATCGCCGCGAGATCGTCGGCGTGCATCTGCGGCGACTGCTGTCGGGACAGGAATAGAGCCATGTCCAAGATACCCCTCCAATTTCGTCACAACGGCCGCGACGTCGCGATCTTCGTCGATGGCGGCACCAATCTCCTGGTGGCGCTGCGCGAGCTGATCGGCGACATGACGCCGAAATTCGGCTGCGGCCAGGGCGGTTGCGGCACATGCAGTGTGCTTGTTGACGGCGAACTCCATCTTTCCTGCCTGACATTGGCGGAGACGGTCGCCGGCCGCTCGGTCGAGACGCTCGACGGCATGAAGCAGGGCCCGAACCTGCACCCGCTGCAACGCGCCTTTGCCGACAATTTTGCCGCCCAGTGCGGCTATTGCACGCCGGGAATGCTGATGGCGGCAAAGGCGCTGCTCGACCGCAACCCCTCGCCGAGCCGCGACGAAGTCGTCGAAGCCATCTCCGGCAACATCTGCCGCTGCACCGGCTACGAGCCGATCATCAATGCCATCCTCGCCGCCGCCGGCGGCCGGGTCAGCGCCTGAGGCCAACCATGCTGGAACTGCGCAAGGACATCTTCGCCGACGAGCGCGATGACAACCTCAAGGAAATCGGCAAAGGCACGCAACGTCAGGACATGCTGGGCCATGTCACGGGCACGTCGAGCTACTTCAATGATCATAAGCTGCAAGGCATGCTGCACCTGAAGGTCGTTCGCTCGACGCATGCGCATGCAAGGATCCGCCGCATCGATACCACGGAGGCCGAACGCTCGGCCGGCGTGCGGCGGATCATCCGTGGCGCTGATGTCCCGGTCAATCTCAACACGCTTCTCAGCCTGATCAACTTCGGCAAGGATGACGAGCCCTCGCTGGCGGTCGACAAGGTCCGCTACAAGGGCGAGCCGATCCTCGCCATTGTCGCCGACAGCGAGCACGAGGCGTTCGAGGCGATCGCCAAGGTCCGGATCGATTACGAGCCCTTGCCGACCGTGTTCGACGTCGAGGATGCACTGAAGCCCGGCGCGCCCGTGGTCAACGAGACCTATCCGAAGAACGCGTTCATCTATCACGACGTGTACGATCACCAGCGCCTGCGCTTTGGCGACGCCGACGCGGCGCTCGCCAGCGCCGATCACGTGCTCGAGCAGCGCTACCAGATGTCGCCGATCGAGCACGCGCCGACCGAGACCAACGGCGCCATTGCCGCGCCCGACACCAACGGCCGCTACGTCGTCTACACCTCGACCCAGGCGCTGTTCTTCTCCGTCGATACCTGCGCCAAGATCCTGGACGTGCCGTCCAACACCTTCCACTTCATCGGCGGCACTGTCGGCGGCGGTTTTGGCGGCAAGGTGGACACATTGACCGAGCCGCTCGCCATCCTCGGCGCCATGCTGACCGGGCGTCCCGTCCGCTACGTGTTCGGGCGCGAGGAGGAGATGCAATATGGCCCGCCACGCGGCGCCGAGCGCATCTACATCAAGGACGGGGTGATGCGCGACGGCCGCGTCGTTGCGCGCAAGATCCGCGCCTATTTCGACAGCGGCGCCTATACGCGGCTGTCGAGCTATGCCGCGGTCAAGTGCGCCGCGCATCTGCCGGGGCCCTACACCATCCCGAACGTCTATGGCGACGTCTATTGCGTCTTCACCAACCGCACGCCCGCGACGGCCATGCGCGGCTTCGGCGTCACGGCGATGGACTTTGCGATCGAATGCCAAATGGACAAGCTCGCGAACCTCGTCGGCATGGACCCCATGGAGTTCCGCATCCTCAACGCCTATCGCGACGGCGACATGAAGGCGCACCGGCGCGAGGCCAAGAACACCGCCCTGATCGAATGCGTTCAGGTCGCCGCCGAAAAGGCCAAATGGCCAATCCGCGACGAGTTCAGGCGCGCGTCCTCGCGCAAGGACGGCGGCGGCAGCCGCGCCGTGATCCCACCGACACCGACGGACACGCG
>NZ_JALBGZ010000938.1:0-2061 GCF_023006515.1 Bradyrhizobium sp. PRIMUS42 | reverse complement strand
AACTCGCCGGCGAGCGGATCGCGCACGTCGATCGTGCCGCCCTGCTCGTCTGTTGCGGTGACGTAGCGCATCCAGCCGGCCACCGCGAGCGCATGGGTGGCGATCGGTAAATCCTTGCGCAGGCGATCCTGCATCGCGCCGAGCAGGCGCTGCGGCAGCTTTTGCGAGCCGTCCATCGCGATCTGCCAGGTGCGGTGATGCAGCGCCGGATTGGCGAACCGCTTCAGCAGCGAGGCGCGATAGGCGGCAAGGTCGGTGCCGTCAGGCATGGTCAGGGTCACCGCGGCGTCCTCCATCACCTGCGCGGCGAGGCGCGCGAAGTGGGGATCCTGCATGGTGTCGGCGATGGTCTCATAGCCCGAGAGATAGCCGAGATAGGCCAGCGCCGAATGGCTGGCGTTGAGCAGCCGCAGCTTCATCAGCTCGAACGGCTTGACGTCGCTGACGAGCTCGACGCCGGCTGCGGCGAGATCGGGCCGGCCCGCCGTGAAGCGGTCCTCGACCACCCATTGCGTAAAAGGCTCGGTCATTACGGGCCAGGCGTCGCGCATGCCGAGCGCGGATGAGACCGCATCGCGGTCGCTATCCGTCGTCTCCGGCACGATACGGTCGACCATGGTGGAGGGGAAGGCGGCATTGCCTGCGATCCACTTGCCGAGATCCTTCGACCGCAGCGCGGCGAACTGCGTCACGATCCGCTGCACGGTGTGGCCGTTGGCGGCGAGGTTGTCGCAGCACAGTACGGTGAAGGGGGAAAGTCCTTGCGCCCGACGTCGCGCCAGCGCGGCAACGATGAAGCCGGGCGCCGAGCGTGGCGCGCCAAAATTGTTGAGGTCGTGCACCACATCAGGATGCCGCTCGTCGAGATCGCCGGTCTGCGGGGTGTGGCAATAGCCCTTCTCGGTGACCGTGAGCGAGACGATGCGAATGGCGGGATCGGCCATCCGCTCGACCAGGGCCGCCGGGTTTTCGCGTGCGACGACGCTGTCGAGCAGCGCGCCGATGACACGGTGCTCGGTGCCTTCGGCGGCACGTGTGGCGACCGTGTAGAGATGATCCTGCGGGGCGAGGGCGTCGCGCGTATCCGGGCTGCGCAGGCTGGCGCCGATGATGCCCCATGACGTCGCCCCGGCGGCGAGGCAATCGTCAACGATGACGGCCTGATGCGCGCGATGAAAGGCTCCCAAGCCGAGGTGCACGATGCCGGGCGTGGTGCGCGAACGGTCGTAGGCCGGACGGCGGATGCCGGCCGGCAGCCGGTCGAGATTGGCGCGGCCAAGGCGCGTTGAACCTGGGCGCATGGACGTCTCCCCGTTGCTTTGCCGCTGCTTGACATGGCGCCCGTATCAGGTCAATGCTTCGGTCAATTGGTAAGACCAATTTTCCAAAATTGGCGGGCCGCGGGCTGAAATGCCCCGCGCGACCCTTTCAGGGAGGCCAGCGTGCCGCTGGAAGCTGTGGAGGCGAGACGGCTTTATCGCCAGGTCGCCGATCAATTGCGAAGCCTGATCGACAGCGGTGAGTACGCGGTCGGCAGCCGCTTGCCGACCGAGCGCGAGCTCGCCGAACAGCTCAAGGTCTCCAGGCCGACGGTGCGCGAAGCCCTGATCGCGCTCGAGGTCGAGGGTCGCCTGCGCATCCGCGTCGGTTCCGGCATCTATGTGATCGAGCCCGCTTCCGTTGCTGCGCCCGCGCCAGCTTCCGTCATCGAAGGCCCGTTCGAACTGCTGCGCGCCCGTGAATTCCTCGAAAGCGCGATCGCCGAAGAGGCCGCGCGCGTCGCGACCAAGGACGACATCGCCCGCATCGACGCCTCGCTTCTGGCGATGGAGAAGGTCGAGCATCCCGGCGAAGCTTCGATGGTTCACGACCGCGCGTTCCACGTCGCGATCGCCGGCAGCCTTGGCAATGCCGTCCTGGTGCGCGTGGTCGGCGAGCTGTTCGACCAGCGTCTCAATCCCTATTTCGCGCAGCTTGCGCATTATTTCGAGAGCCCGGGCACCTGGCGCACCGCGCTCGACGAGCATCGCGCCGTGCGCGAGGCGATCGCGGCGCACGATC
>NZ_JALBGZ010000937.1:0-2062 GCF_023006515.1 Bradyrhizobium sp. PRIMUS42 | reverse complement strand
CAAGGCGCTGTTCCTGCGCGGCTACTCGCGCGACGTGACGCTGCTCGCCATCGGCCAGGGTGACGAACCCGGCGCAACGCCGGAGCTGACCGAAGCCGGCGTCGAAATCGTGTTCGCGCCCGATCTGCATCTTCGGCGGAGGAGCGGGGGCATCGAGGCTGTCTTCGCCGACGGCCGGACGCTGCCGTTCGACACGGTCTATCCGGCGATGGGCGCCGAGGTCCGCTCGCAGCTCGCGGTGTCGCTGGGGGCCGAGCATGTCGGGGAAGGCTATCTGAAAGTCGACGACCACCAGCGTACCTCGGTCAGCGGGCTCTACGGTATCGGCGACGTCGTCACCGACCTGCACCAGATCTCGGTCGCGTTCGGCCACGCGGCGGTCGCGGCTTGCAATATCCACCATAGCCTGCCGCGGCATCTGGCTTGACGGGAAACGAAGGGCGCGGCTCCGCCTTGGTTGAGCGGGACGCGCGACATCGGCGTGCAATGCCGGCCCGAAGGAAGTGCTCATGCTGGAAGAGAAACTGAAGGAAGCCATCGTTGGCGAGCTGCAGCGGCAAGCCGCCAACCGGCCGCAGACGCTCAAGGTTCAAGGCACGGACGATGCGAACAGTTCGGAGGAGCTGATCGTCAATGGCAGGATCGACCTGGGCGCGCTGGCGATGGTGATTGCAGGATCCGTCGCCGGCGGGCCCTAGCCATATTCCTCGCCGATGCCGTATTCCCGGTAGATCTCCAGCGGGTCGAGGTCGGGAAACAGGCGGCATTTGGCCTGGGCGAGGTGCAGGCTCACCGCCGCCGGCTCCTTGCCGTTCGAGAGCATCTTGCGGATGTCGTCCATATGCGCGTTCGGCTGGTGCTTTGGCTCGAGCTGCTCCAGCGCGACCAGGGCGGTCGCGAGGGCCTCGGTCAGAACCCAGTCGTCGTGGCCGGTGATTCCCTTCTTCGGCATCGGCAGACCCCAGCTGTGGCGGCAGCGCCCAGTCTATCGCGACTTCCGCCAAATCACCATTGAGCCGTTGCGGACGCGCTGCGCGCCAGGGTGACGGCCGTCCTCTGGCTTGCATTGTGGCCGCGTGTGGCTAAAAGGCGGCGACTTGCAGTATCTTTGTTGAAACAATCTTGGCGTAGACGGGCCTGCACCGCATCCAGGCCGGCTGTTCCGGTCTGGGCCCCTGATCCCGCATCGCAACGATCCGATCGCGCTTCCCCTTCAAGGCTCGAGCCAGCATGATCTTTCTCAGCTTCGTCTACCGCTTCGTGACCAATTTCGCATTCATGGCGATGGTCTATTTCAGCCTCAACTTCATGGAGAAATACCAGAACCGGGCGATCATCGCGATCCTGGTGCTGGTCTATGCCGCCATGCGCGCCGCCTCGACGCTGCGGGCGTTCTACTTCTTCCAGAAGATCGAGAAACTGGAAGCCGAGACGCGGCGCCTTCAGGGCCCGATCAACGACGGCTCCGGAGGAACGAGCGCGCGCAAGCAGGTCGTGGCCGACGTCGCGCGGCTGCGGCGCGACGGCGAGCTCAAGTCCTATATGGACCTGTTCTTTCTCGCGCTGATCGTGCTGCTCTGCGTCGCCGCCATCATGCGGCAGTAGAACTCACGCGCGTTTCTTCGCTCTGGTGGCGAGGCGGGTCGGGCGGGAGGCAGTCGTCTTGGCCTGAGCGGCATGCTTCGGTGCGGTCTGCGCCGCATGTGCCGTTCGCCGCCCCTGCGGCTTGGCTTTGTTCTTGGCCGCATGCGGCGTCTCGGCCGCCATCGCCAGCCGCGTCGCGGCACGCCGCGACAATGTCGTCGACATCAGCACCTCGAGCGAGCCGTCCGGGATCGCAAAGAGAGCGCGGCCGGGCACGGGCAGGGTGGCCGCGACATTGGCCTGCGCCATGGTCCGGCGCGGCAGCAATGGCTGATGCTCGGTCTGCGCATTGAGGTCGGCGAGCGAGGGCGCCGGAAGCGTTTTGGTCTGCGTGAACACGAAGCCCGGAACGGCCGGCCAGCGCGCGATCGGCACAGTCTCGGTCGGCGGATGCAGCAGCCACTCCACCGGCGTGGTC
>NZ_JALBGZ010000936.1:0-2066 GCF_023006515.1 Bradyrhizobium sp. PRIMUS42 | reverse complement strand
CGCCGCGCGGCACCCACACCTGCGCGTCGAAGCGCTCGACCGCCTGGACGAATTTCGCCGAGGCGCGCGCATGCAGGCCGCGCTTGTTGATGATCAGGAGGTCCTTGGAGATCGCGCCCGCGGGCACGCCTGTCCCCGCTTGTGGCGCCTCCTCGCTCATTTGCCGGCGAGCACGCGGCTGGCGATCGTGACGTATTTGCGGCCTGCTTCCTGAGCCATCGCGATCGCGTCGGGCAACGGACGCTCCTCGCGCACCTTGGCGAGCTTCACCAGCATCGGAAGGTTGATGCCCGCGAGAACCTCGACCTTGGGCCGACTCATGCAGGATATTGCGAGGTTCGACGGTGTGCCGCCGAACATGTCGGTGAGGATCGCAACGCCGTCGCCGGAATCGACGCGGTTAACCGCCTCGATGATGTCGCTTCGACAGAGATCGGAATCATCCTCGGCACCGATCGTGATCGCTTCGATTTGCTTTTGTGGCCCCATGACATGTTCAAGCGCTGCCTTGAATTCGTCGGCAAGGCGCCCGTGGGTCACAAGTACTAGACCAATCATCGGAAAACTCCTCGCGGGCGCTTTTGGTGCACCGCACGAACGCGCCACTTTGACCATCCAGAGCCCCCGCGCAAGAGGGGATGTTGCGTATCTCCCTGAATCTATACGGATGTATGAGGGGAGCTGCGCCGGTCTATTCGGTCGCGATAGTGGGGTTCATATGGTTACCATTTCCCTTCAAACAATCGGCGGAAGGGTTACGGAAGATGAACTCTTGGTAGTGGTCAAGGCCGCGACAACCAGGGGGAGCGGTGAATAGTCGCGGCTAACGGGGATTCGCGGTATTTCGACACCGAAAATGCTTGTTTTCAGGGATTCTGCCGGCGGCAGGCGCTCCGCGTCGGCCGCGTCCAGATCGACCACGAGACCGACGGTCGCATGCTCCACGAAGTCGCAGCGGCGGATCCCCAGGCCCCGGACCTCGATCAGGCCCGCCAGGCGAGGCGCCGGGCGAACTTCAATTTCATCGCCGACTGTCGCCAGATGGACACGGTCGTCCCCGACCAGAACGGCCGTTTCGACCACCCCAGTGCGGCCCGCCATGATCAAATCAAAGGCAAGGCGCGACTTGCCGGAGCCCGAAGGCCCTCGGATCAGCACCGCCCGCTGCCCGACCTTGACCGCGGAGGCATGAATGCTCGGCCCGCCCTTGTTCGAGCTGCCGTCTTTCGATCTGCCTTGGCTCATAGCGCCGGCAGCCTCACGACGAAGCGCGCGCCTGCTACCGTCGGAACGCCCTCGTCATCCGGCGGGCCTGCGCGGTTCTCGGCCCAGATGCGTCCGCCATGCGCGTCGATGATCTGCTTGGAGATCGACAGGCCAAGGCCAGAGTTCTGGCCAAAGCCCTGATGCGGCCGATCGGTGTAGAAGCGCTCGAAGATGCGCTCCAGCGCATCGTCGCGAATGCCGGGGCCGTCGTCGTCGACCACGATCTCGATCTCTCCGCGGACGCGGCGGCAGGTGAGGCGCACCTTGCTGCCGCGCTCCGAGAACGATTGTGCGTTGGAGAGCAGGTTGGAGACCACTTGCCCGAGCCGTGAATCGTGGCCGGTCACGGCGAGCGTGTCGGACGCGCCGCGGCCTTCGAAGCGCGTCTCGACCGCGACGTCGTGGCCGAGCTTGGTTTCATTGGCGACGGACACCAGCGTCGTCAGCAGGCGGCGCAGGTCGACCGGGATCGCGTCCTGGCGCTGCAATTCGGCATCGAGCCGGCTGGCGTCGGAGATGTCGGAGATGAGGCGGTCGAGCCGCTTGACGTCGTGCTCGATCACCTCGAGCAGGCGCGCACGGCTGTTCTCGTTGCGCGCCAGCGGCAGCGTTTCGACCGCCGAGCGCAGCGAGGTCAGCGGGTTCTTCAGTTCATGCGCGACATCGGCGGCGAACATCTCGATCGCCTCGATGCGGCTGTACAGTGCGCTGGTCATGTCGCGCAACGCGCCGGAGAGATGGCCGATCTCGTCGCGGCGGCGGGTGAAATCGGGGATCTCGATGCGGGCCTTGATGCGGCG
>NZ_JALBGZ010000935.1:0-2071 GCF_023006515.1 Bradyrhizobium sp. PRIMUS42 | reverse complement strand
GATCGACCAGAAGATCAAGAAGGCGCGCCCGTCACGGGACCGCGCGACAGGGAGTGAACGATGGCGGGAGAAATGCTCGGCGTGATCGGCACGGGCCGCATGGGCGGTCCCGGAGGCGCGAGGAAGGTCAGGAACCAGCGCGCGATCGCGGCATCGAGGATCGAGACCGCGGCGAGCAGCATCAGGCGCTTGTGAGCCTCGGGCCTGCGCGTGTTCACGATCGCGAGCACGAACACGATCGCGAAGAACGCGATCCCGCTCATCGGCACGATCGAGAAACCGATGCCGGCCTCGCGCTGCCCGAGCGCTGCGGCATGCTGCATCACGTGCACGGAGGCGAGGAAGCCGAAGATCGTCATCGCGGTCGCGAGCGAAACGCCAGCGATGCCGAGCGAGCGGTGATTGACGACGCGGCCGGAGGCTGCGAGCCAGGTCTGGAGCACGAAATAGAGAGACCAGGTGAAGAACAAGAGTCCGTGAAAGTGGATCACGGGGCTGGTCGAGAGCGTTCGGCTGGCGAGGGGGATCCAATAGGTCGGTGCGAAGCCGAGAAATGCGGTGGCTGCGCAGGCCAGGGCCATGTGGAGATAAAAATATCGTGCGGGCGACGCATCTCGCGCGCGGACACGACGGTCGTCGGTCAGAGTCGTCATCAGGAGTGAGTCTGGGGACAAGGGGTTTGGTTCAAACTCCGCTGTCGTCCCGGGGCGCGCGTAGCGCGAGCCCGGGACCCATAACCACAGGGTCGAATTACCGCGCGAGCTGGTAACCCCGAGTCTTCGCCCAACTTCTCCCTGTGGCTATGGATCCCGGATCGGCGCGCCTAAGGGCGCCCTTGTCCGGGACGACACCGGTTTTGTATGTGCCTCATCCCCCCGCGCTCAATTCCGCGCGATCGAGCTCCTCTTCGATCCGGTGGAAGGCGTCGTCGCCGATCACCTCGGTGGCGCGGAGATCGAAGATCGATTTGCGGGCGGCCTCGATGGCGCGGCGGCGCAGGGGATCGGCGGGCAGTTCGCCATTGGCGATGCCGCCGTTGGGATCGTTTTCGGCCTGCATCAGGATGGCGCGATATTCGAGCCGCAGGATCTCCGCTTCCTCCGACGGATCGCTCTCGATCGCATCGAGCGCGGCGCGATAGGCGACGGCGCGGGCGTGCGCGACCTCGGTGCCGACGGGATCGTCGTCCTTGAGGCCGAACGCCAGAATCAGCGGTCGCAGCGTCAGGCCCTGGATCACCAGCGATCCCAGCACCACCGCAAAGGCGACGAAGACGATGAAGTCGCGATAGGGAAAATTCTCCGGTAGCGCGAAAGCGGTGGCGAGCGTGACGAGGCCGCGCATGCCGCACCAGGAGATGATGAGGCCGCCCTTGGCCGAGGCGACCTGCTTCGGATCCTTCGGATGATAGATCCCCTGCGCGACCAGCACACGCAAGGTCGTGCGGTAGAACGTCACCCAGAGCAGCCGGACCAGCACCACGGTGAGCAGGATCCAGGCCGCCGCCACGCAATATTCCCAGCGCACGTCCGCGTCCAGCCGCGTCCAGATCGGCCGCATCTGCATGCCGATCAGCATGAAGGCGAGCACGTTGAGCACGAACACCATCGTCTCCCAGACCGCATAGGACGGCACCCGCAGCCGGGCCGGCATGCGCGCCCCTGCCGTGCGCGCGAGGGTGATGGCGTAGACCACGATGGTGAGGATGCCGGAGAGGCCGAGATGCTCGGCGGCGATCCAGATCATGAAGGTGGTGGCGAATTGCACGATGATGGCGCTCGGGGCCTCGGTCACGCGCTCCATGAACAGCGGAATGATGCGGCCTGCGACGAGGCCCGCCACGACGCTGCCGACCAGCGCCAGCGCCATGGTCGGCGCGACCTGGCTCCATGTCAGATGCTCGGTGGCGACCGCGCCGACCGCGATGCGATAGATCAGCAGCGCGGTGGCGTCGTTGAGCAGGCTCTCGCCTTCCAGCACCTTCACCATGCGGTGGGGCAGCTTGACCTGGCTCAGGATCGCGACCGCAGCGGCCGCATCGGGCGGCGCCACGATGGCACCGAGCGCAACC
>NZ_JALBGZ010000934.1:0-2080 GCF_023006515.1 Bradyrhizobium sp. PRIMUS42 | reverse complement strand
CGAGGCGCAGGCCCTTGCCCGCGAAGCCGAGCTCGCCGACCGCCGCGTGCAGGCGATCCTGGCCGAGCGTACCGAGTGGCAGAACCGCAAGGAGAGCGCGGCCTCTCACATCGACACCATCCAGGCCCGTATTGCCGAACTCACGATCGAGCGCAGCGAGCTCGAAAACGCGCCGCAAGTGTTCGCCGAGAAGCGCAGCGCGCTGATCACCGAGATCGAATACGCCGAGAACGACCGCCGCATGGCCGCCGACGCGCTCGCCACCGCGGAAAGCGCGATGGCCGAGACCGATCGCGTCGCCAAGCTGACCCTCGAAGCGCTCTCCAGTTCCCGCGAGGCGACAGCCCGCGCGGAGGAGCGCATGGAAGGCGCGCGGCGCCGGCTCGAGGACATCGAGCGCGAGATCCGCGACATGCTCGAAGTCGAGCCGCAGGCCGTTGCAGGTCTGGCCGAGATCGAGCCCGGCGCCGAGCTGCCGCCGCTGCACGACATCGAGGAAGACCTCGAAAAGATGCGCCGCGACCGCGAGCGCCTCGGCGCCGTCAATCTGCGCGCCGAGGAAGAGCTGCGCGAGGTCGAGACCCAGCACAATGGTCTGGTCACCGAGCGCGACGATCTCGTCGAAGCCATCAAGCGGCTGCGCCAGGGCATCCAGAGCCTCAACAAGGAGGCGCGCGAGCGGCTCCTGACCTCGTTCGAGGTCGTCAACAACCACTTCAAGCGCCTGTTCGTCGAGCTGTTCGGCGGCGGCGAAGCCGCGCTGCATTTGATCGAGAGCGACGACCCGCTGGAAGCCGGCCTCGAGATCATCGCCAAGCCGCCCGGCAAGAAGCCGCAGACGCTGTCGCTGCTCTCGGGCGGCGAGCAGGCGCTGACCGCGATGGCGCTGATCTTCGCGGTGTTCTTGACCAACCCCTCGCCGATCTGCGTGCTGGACGAAGTCGACGCGCCGCTCGACGACCACAACGTCGAACGGTACTGCAACCTCCTGCACGAGATGACCGGCTCGACCGACACGCGCTTCATCATCATCACGCACAATCCGATCACGATGGCGCGGATGAACCGCCTGTTCGGCGTCACCATGGCCGAGCGCGGCGTGTCGCAACTGGTGTCGGTGAGCCTGTCAGAGGCCGTGGACATCCTCGACCAGAACGTGGCGTGATATCTCTGGCGTCATTCCGGGGCTCGCGCAGCGAGAACCCGGAATCTCGCGTTACAATCTCCAGCTTCCGGATTCGCGCGTCGCGCGCTCTGGAATGACGCGAGGTTGCTGATGATCGCCCCCACCCTCCCTGCTGAACTCAAGGCAGCCCTCGACGGCAAGCTCCAGGGCTTTTCGCGCAGCGACGCCGCGCAGCGGTCGCAGAAGATCTCAACCGCCTATCGCGCCGGTGGTGGCTCCGGCATGATCAAGTCCGAAGCCGATGCGCTCGCTTATGCGCTCGCGCGCATGCCGGCGACCTACGCGGCGGTGGCGGCCAGCCTCAATGCACTCACGGCGATCGTGCCTGATCTAGCCCCGGAAACCTTGCTCGACGTTGGCGCAGGCCCGGGTAGCGCGAGCTGGGCGGCCGCGGAAGCCTTTCCGTCGCTCCAAGATTTCACGCTGCTCGACGCCAACGCCACGCTCAGCCGGCTCGCGCTCGAATTGGCACGCGACAGCACGCGTCTGGCGGAGTGCCGCTATCTGCCGGGCGATGCCGGCGGCAACCTGGCCGAGGCCTCGCAAGCCGACCTCGTCATTGCGAGCTACATCATCGGCGAGCTCAGTGAGGCTGACCAACGCAAGCTCACCGAGGCGATGTGGGCCAAAGCCTGCCACGCGCTGCTCGTGATCGAGCCCGGCACGCCAGCCGGCTATAGGCGCATCCTCGCGCTGCGCCAGCAACTGATCGCACAAGGTGCCTATATCGCCGCGCCCTGCCCGCACGAAAAGCCCTGCCCGCTCACCGCGCCCGACTGGTGCCATTTCTCCCAGCGCCTGCCGCGCTCACAGGCGCACCGCCAGATCAAGGGTGCCGAGGTGCCGTTCGAGGACGAGCGCTTCATCTACGTCGCCCTGACCCGCACGCCGCCC
>NZ_JALBGZ010000933.1:0-2084 GCF_023006515.1 Bradyrhizobium sp. PRIMUS42 | reverse complement strand
ATGTCGCCGAGCTCACGCGGCGCGTGAGGGCGCGTCTTCCCGCTGGCACGGATGGCCGCATCACCTACAGCGCCCGCGCGCACGCGATCAGCGGACGCAAGGCGGGGTGAAGATGTGGCGAGGCAGTCGTAGGATGGGTAGAGCCCTTGCGAAACCCATCATTCCGCGACGGCTATTGATGGGTTTCGCTTCGCTTGACCCATCCTACGACATGCGTACTCCACAACGTCAATGCCACGAAAAAGCAAGCGATCCTTCCCTCGCCTTCTCAACGTCCGGCGGGGCGCACGTTGGGCGCGAAAGAGATTCGCGCGAGCCCCGCAGGCCGCCCGGACCGCGGGCATCGTAGCCATCCTGCTTGCTGCCCTCGCCCTCCTGAACCTCGCCTATCACGTCATCCGCAAACCAACCGAACTCTTCGCCGTCGCCGGTCACGCCCTCGACAAGGAGCCATCAGAGACTTGGGCGAGATACGGCCCCCTCTTCCGCACCTATTCCACCGCGACGATCACGCCCGAATTGCTGGCCGCGCTGGCGCAGGTCGAGAGTTCTGGCAATCCGGTGGCGCGCACCTATTGGCGCTGGCGGTGGAGTTTTAATCCGCTGGCGATCTACCGGCCGGCCTCCAGCGCCGTCGGCCTCTTCCAGATGACGGATCCGGCTTTCACTGAAGCCACGCCGTTCTGTGTCCGCGGCAACGCCGTCACGAACGCCGGCTGTGGGTTCGCCAGCTTCTATGTCCGCGTGATCCCGAGCCACGCCATCGAGCTAACCTCGGTATATCTGGACCGCCAGGTGGCCATGGTCCTCAGCCTCGCGGGCGATGTGAAGGCGAGTGCCCAGCAGAAGCAGGATTTGGCCGCCTTCATCCATCTCTGCGGCGCAGGTCCTGCCACAGCCTATGCGCGGCGCAAGTTTGTGATGATCGCAAGCGAACGCTGCGGCGATCATCTCGTTGCGGGGTATGTCGGCAGGGTCAATGCGATGAAGCGGCAATTTGTGCGGCTTGCGGCGGACCACGATAGTTGAAGAGCGCAGCCCCCAGCCCCGCTACCGGGCCCGCCATAAATTTACCTCTGCGCACGCGTTGTGTCTGATAGCGGCCAGACCTATCCTTCCTGATCGGACTGCCTCCCATTGACTCCCGACCGGATGGAGAGCGCATCGGTGCCTGACACGAACGACCCCAAACCTGATACCAGCAAGCCCGATGCCCCCAAGCCGGAGGAGACGCGCGCCGAGGGCGGGTTGGCGCGGGCCTACGACCGGATCAAGAGCGCGGAGCAAGACCTGGCGCGATTGGACCGACTGGTTTCCGGAATGGAACGCGATAGCGAGGGACAGCGGGCCTCACGCGCAAGCGCCACACCGACGGCAGCCGCCACCGCGAGAGACGGGCCGCCGAAACCCGATGCCAAGGTTCCGAGCGCCAACGTTCCCAATGCCGGGGTTCGCGATCCAGGCTTGAGGAAAGATCCGGCCATGATGCGCGCCTTGGTCATTCTCGTGCTGGCGATCGGCCTGCTCGGTGCCGCCGTCGCTTCGCAATATCGCGATGAGGCCCAATCGATCGGCCAGTCGATCATGGCGCGATGGGCTCCGCCAGCCGCGAGCACGCCCCCGCAGGCGTCCGCGGTGGAAAACCAAGTGCAGCCGCCGGTCGTGCTGCTGGCTGCGGCGGATGAGCCGAGCCCGTTGCCCGCGCCGCCAGTCCTGAAGGAAGCGGACAGCGCGCCAAATTCCGGCGCCAGGGCGCCTGAGGCGTCGTCATCCGAGTTGGCGCAATCGCTCAAGGCCATCACCAGCGAGCTTGCGAACATCAACGACAAGCTCGAGCAACTGAAGAGCCGCAACGAGCAGACCCTGCGCGAGCAAGCCGACGCCATTCGACAGCTCAAGGGGGCGCAGGAGAAGGATGCGGCGGACATTTCGCGCCTTGCCGCCCAGGTCCAGGCGCTGCAAACGCAACTGAGCGCGTCATCGGTGTCATCCGCCTCTGCAGCCGCCAAGCCCGTCGTGCGCAGCGTGGTGAACAACGATGCGGCTGCGCGTGCCCGGGCGCACGTACCAGACGCCGCGCCACG
>NZ_JALBGZ010000932.1:0-2084 GCF_023006515.1 Bradyrhizobium sp. PRIMUS42 | reverse complement strand
ACCGCGATCCGCCAGGCGGTGCGCACATTGGGGCTCGACATCAGGGTCGGGCTGCATGCGGGCGAATACAAGGTGAGCGGGGGCGAGATGGTGGGCCTTGCCTTTCACATCGGCACGCGCGTCGCCGCCAAAGCGCGCGCCGGCGAGGTCCTGGTCTCGAGCGCGGTCAGGGACCTGATGGCGCAGTCAGAGATCCGATTCAGGGATCACGGCGTGCACCAGCTCAAGGGCGTTCCGGCGCGATGGCGCCTGTTCCGGGTGGAGGATTGAGCGGCTTTGAATGCGGCGCCGTGCGCCTTAGCGGGCCGGATCGGTCCGGTCGCATTTCGGGCATCGCCCGTCCGCTGCGATGGCGAGTTGGCGGCCGATCTCTTCCTTCAGAGCGTTGCCGTCGAACGCCGTACCGTCACTCCCCAGGATTCGCTTGGCGCGTTCGTAAGCATGGCTCTCGGCGGCGTCGTCGCCCACGCGGATGATGACATCGTCGTGGAAAGGGCAGACCGTGGTGGCGCGCGTCGTCTCGAGCGCGTAGCGCACCAGCGCGGTGAGATCATCGAGATTGGCGGATATCATGGCTCTCTCCTGATCGAGGCAGTCGCGATGGTGGCCTGTGTACGGCGGCGGGGTCGTACTGACCGTACGGCGCCGTCGGGCCGGTTCCATCGAACCTGCCATCGAAGCCGCTCGTGGCCGGCTCCCTGATCGCGATCGCCCTGTCATCGAAGCGGCGCCCGGAGTGCCTAGGAGTCCGGGCTCCGCTTCGTTCGGTACCGGAGCGACTGCGCGCCCGATGCCATCCAGAGCCTAGCGGTTCGCAAAACCGTTCGCCTTGACCCATCGCAAACATAGGAAAGGCCCCTAGGGAATCGTCCGCAATTTCGCCGGCGGCGGTTCGGGCGCATGAATCAGGATATGCAGCGCCAGATCCTCTTCAGGTGCCCGCGCACCGGCATGAACGTCCAGCATCGCATCGACGATGAGCGGCCCGAGAGTTCCGGGCCGGCGGATAGCTATGTGGCCGTGAGGTGCCCGGCCTGCATGTCGCTGCACTTCGCCAACAGCACCACCGGCAAGCTGCTGGGTGAGCGAACCGCGCAGCCCGTCTCCATGCCGCGTTCCGCTTGATCGGCCCGCTTCGCTTTCCCGCACGTTCCGGCGCCCGCGCTGGATCTGGCGACAAAAACGAGTTCTCGAATGACGCGACAGGCGGCCTCGGCGCTGGTCAGGGGGCGGGACTTCGAGCCGAGGCCGCCATTTGCCGGAATCGTGAAACGCCGGCGCGGCCTAATGCCCGGCAACGCTGCTCCGTTCCTATTCCTGGTTCCTGTTCCTGGTTCCTATCCTGGGCGTTACGCCGGCAGGAGGTGCCTGAAGCATGATCCGGAAAAGCAAACGCTTCTCCGATGGATCATGCTTGAACGAGTAAGCTGAAGTGCGACGGCCATTCATTCTCGCCGCATCGCGCCTCACGCCGACCAGCGATCCTGCTCTTCCTGGTGAGCATGCTCGTTGAGCCGTTCGGCCATCTGGTCCGCAATCTGCTCCGACTCGGCCGAGGCCACTGGCTCGCCCTTGTGAGTCCTGAGCTTGTCCTTGTCGGCTTCGATCGGGAAATCGTCCGGTGTCAGTCCGGTATCCTTGCCCGTGTCCTTGCCGCGATCCTTGTCCATGGCGCGCCTCGCTGTATCTCAATCGGTAAAAAACATGCGTGAAGGCTGATCGTTTCAAAGAGGATGAAGCTCGATCGAGAGGCCCAAGCCGGTCTGAAGGCTTGAGCCCCGGCAACTGCTCGATGACGTCGGAACCGCCTTGCATGTTTTTCCCGAGTCGGAACAGGTGCAGGATTCGCGCGTTCGTTCGATGAATTTTGGAGACGCGGTCATGCCATCGAACGGAAGCATTTTTTTTGCCGGAGTCGGAACCACCTTCCTGATCCTGGGCGTGGGTTTCGGCAGCGGGCTGATGATGGCGAATTCCGCTCTGAAGGATCCGGGCCGCGCCGAGTCGAGAGCGTCCGCGCAAGCGCCGTCGCCTCTTCGCGTGGTCCTGCCGGCCTCAGCCGAGGCGGCCGAACCGAAGGCGCC
>NZ_JALBGZ010000931.1:0-2086 GCF_023006515.1 Bradyrhizobium sp. PRIMUS42 | reverse complement strand
GGGGTCGCCGATTCCGCCGGCAAGATTCGCCAGCGCCGGGATCGCCTCGCCGACGATCGCGGAGGTGGCGACCTCGGCGTGCCTGGCGGTGGCGCCGATCACCAGCGAACGCCCCTTCATCTCGATCGTGTCGAGCCCCTCGATATGGGAGAGGTCGACCAGGTGCGGGGGGCTGGCGAGGCGCTGCTTCATGACGGGAATCAGCGTGTGGCCGCCGGCGATCACCTTGGCGTCTTCGTTCTTCACCAGGAGGTTGGCGGCCTGCCGAACGGTCCCGGGGCGATGGTATTTGAATTCGTACATCTGAATGTCCTGATCGCGGGATGCGCGTTACGCGAGGTCGGATTTCGCCATCGCCTTGGCGCCGGCGGAGATCGAGGCGACGATGTTCTGGTAGCCGGTGCAGCGGCAGAGATTGCCTTCTAGTTCTTCCCGGATCGTATGGTCGTCGAGCTCGTTGCCTTTGCGGTGCACGATGTCGATCGCGGTCATGATCATGCCCGGCGTGCAGAAGCCGCATTGCAGGCCATGGTGCTCGCGGAAGGCCTCCTGCATCGGATGCAGCGGCGCGCCGTCTGCGGCCAGCCCCTCGATCGTCTTGACCTCGTGGCCGTCAGCCATCACCGCCAGCGTGGTGCAGGACTTCACGGCCTTGCCGTCGAGATGCACGACACAGGCGCCGCACTGCGAGGTGTCACAGCCGACATGGGTGCCGGTCAGGTGCAGATTCTCGCGCAGGAACTGCACCAGCAGGGTGCGGGGATCGACGTTGGCCGTGACAGGATTGCCGTTCACGATGAGGGAGATTTTTGCCATAAGCACTCTCTATCAGCGCCCCGACGGGTCCCATCGAAGCGGTTCTTATAATTATTCCAACCCATCATATGGGCCATTATGCCCCGGGGCAACATCGCCCGGGACGCAAGGCGCCATGCCGAAAGGCGATAGCCTTCAGCCCTGTACCGCCTTGGCGAAGTTCGCGAAAAACTCGTCGGCAAGTTTCTTGGCGGCGCCGTTGATGAGGCGCTGGCCGAGCTGCGCCAACTTGCCGCCGATCTGCGCCTCGACCTCGTAGGAGAGCAGCGTGCCGCCGTCCTTCTCCGCCAGCTTGACCACCGCGCCCCCCTTGGCGAAGCCGGCGACCCCGCCCTCGCCCTCACCCGAGATCCTATAGCCGTTCGGCGGATCAAGATCGGAGAGCGTGACCTTGCCCTTGAAGCGTGCCGACACCGGGCCGACCTTCATTTTCGCCGTTGCGCGAAAGCCGCCGTCGTCGGTCCTCTCAAGCTCCTCGCAGCCGGGGATGCAGGCCTTCAGCACCTCGGGATCGTTGAGCTTGGCCCACACGGCCTCGCGCGGCGCCGCAAGCTGGACTTCGCCGTTCATCGTCATGGCCATGAGGTGCCTCCCGGATCGCGCAATTATAGTGCTGATCAAGTAACGCAGGGACGCGGCAAAGGAAAGGGCGCCGCTCGGTCAAGTGCAATGCATATTCGCAACTGCAAAAAGACGTGTGCGGGCGGTTGGGGATTGGCACAGCCGGGCCATGATGATTAGGTCGCGCGCAATGAGCACATCCCTCTCCCCCCTGCTCGCACCGATGCTGTCGAGCGCCGCCATGCGCGCCGTCTGCGACGACCGGTCGACCCTGCAGAACATGCTCGATTTCGAGGCAGCCTTGGCACGCGCCGAGGCCGCCTCCGATGTGATTCCGGCATCTGCGGTCGGCCCGATCGAGGCGGCGTGCAAGGCCGATTCCTTCGACATGGCCGCGCTGGCAGAGGCCGCGACGCGATCGGGCAATCTCGCGATTCCCCTGGTCAAGACGCTGACCGCCAATGTCGGCAAGGCCGACACGGAGGCCGCGCGCTACGTGCATTGGGGCGCAACCAGCCAGGACGTCATCGACACCGCGACCATGCTCACGCTTCGCGCCGGCATCGATACGCTGGACACCGACCTCAGCCGCGCCATCAAGGGCTTTGCCGCGCTGGCGCGCAACCATCGCAACACCGCGATGGTGGCACGGACCTGGCTCCAGCACGCGCTGCCGATGCCGTTCGGCCTGAAAGTCGCCGAATATGCG
>NZ_JALBGZ010000930.1:0-2088 GCF_023006515.1 Bradyrhizobium sp. PRIMUS42 | reverse complement strand
ATCTGGCCGACCTCGTCGAGGCCGATGTCGCTGTTGCCATCTGCCGCCGTCTGGGCGAGCTCGCCCAGCACCATCAATTCGGGCAGCGGCGGCGTGGCGCCGACCCGCCAGATCTCGCGCCGCCCACCGAGTGCATCGACCATGTCCTCGCTGAGGAAGAACCCCAGGCAGACATCGCCGCTGACATGCTCATGCGTGCAGGTGTATTCCTCGCCGGGCGCGCCGACCAGCATCGAGCCCGCCACCAGCTCGAAGAATCCGGCGCGGCAACGGCAGCCAAAGCTGCCCGAGCGGACATAGGCGATGGAATGCCCGGTGCGGCATTCGGCAAACGGCGTATCGTCTGGTCCCGCATCGCAGCGAAACTCGAAGGCCGTGATCGATTGTGACGTCAGCAGCGCGGTCGCGTCCATCCCGCCTATCTAGGCATGATCCGGACAAGTGTGTAGCGGTTGTCCGACAAGATCATGCCCAAAAAACAAAGCCCAAAAAACAAAGCTAAGGTGCGATCAGATCGCGCCTTAGCCAGGCGCGCGCGGCGGAGCAACGGGCAGCAGCACCTCGAACAGCGTCTTGCTGGCGACGGGATGGGCGCCCTCCAGCGCCAGCAGCCGCCGCTTGGAGATCACCCCGCCGTAAGGCGACAGCCGGTCGGTGTAATTGCCGGCCTCCAGCACCCGGTGGCAGGGCACGACCAGCATGTAGGGATTTTTTGCGATCGCCTGCGCCACCGAATGCGCCGCGCCCGAGGCGCCCAGCGCCCTGGCGACCTCATGATAGGTACGCGTTTCCCCGCGCGGAATCGAGCAGGTGAACTCATAGACGCGCCGATTGAAGCCGGGCACGCCGCCGGCATCCAGGCTGACGTCGGAAAAATCGGGATCGCGGCCTTGCAGCAGGCCCACGATGCCCTCGATCGCAAGCTCGGCATTTTCGGACGGCCGCTGCTCGCGCGCCTCGGGATGGATTTGAAAAATCCGGCGGCGGGTGTCGATCTCCCGCGCCTCCGGCAATTGCACGGCGACCACGCCGGTGCTGCTCCAGATGATGCCGCAGCGCCCGATTGCCGTGTCGAATATCGAATAGCCACGCCCCACCATGCACACGCCCCACTCAGTGCACGTCTCTCCCCAGACACGAGATCATAACACCGCCACAATCCGGCGCACTCAAAATCTTACTGAAAAGTTAAGGAGCGTCGGGCCGAATGCGCCAAACCGCTTGGCGGGAAGCGCCGTCTCGGCTAATCAGAACGGGCGTGACCAGCGCATCCGCGGGCGTAGTTCAATGGTAGAACGGCAGCTTCCCAAGCTGCATACGAGGGTTCGATTCCCTTCGCCCGCTCCAGGTTTTCGGCCCGGCCGGTCTGCGGAATGTCGTAGGCTGAGGTTATGGTCAGGACGCTCGAACAAGCCATCGCGCAAATCTCCCAGCTGCCGGCCGCCGATCAGGAAGAGATCGGCCGGAAATTGCTTTCGCATGTCGAAAAGCTCAACGCTCTTCGATCTGAAATTGATCGGGGCATCCGTTCGCTCGATGCCGGCAAGGGTGAGGCCCTGAATATGGAAGAGTTCCTGCGCGAAAAGATTTCGCGACGTGGTGGAGCATAGGCGTCCAGTCATTTGGTCGCCGGAAGCGCTTCGCTCCGGCCTCGGTCATCGAGGCCATTTTTTCCGACGATAGGGACGATAGGAATGGGTAGCAGAGCGGAGGGCGCCGAAGGCCTCGCTTGTCCACTGAGCCCACGGCGAGCGTCTGCTCCGCAAAGATTCTAATATGTTAGCCTGTCACTCCCGGCATGCCCGCCTCGTCCGCCCTAAGCTTATGTCGCTCGGTGGATGCGGACCCTGCGCCGGGCGATATCTGGAAGAGGGCCATGGACCAGCAGAAACTCGACCGTGCGATCGGTCGTCGCTTGAAGACGTTGAGGACGCAGGCGGGCATGACGTTGAACGAACTTGCAGGCCGCTCCGGCGTCAGCCGGGCCATGATCGGGCGGGTGGAGCGGGCGCAGAGCAGTGCGACGGCGGCTCTGCTCAACAAGCTCTGTGCGGCGCTCGACGTCACGCTCAGCGACGTCGTCGCGCT
>NZ_JALBGZ010000092.1:0-13414 GCF_023006515.1 Bradyrhizobium sp. PRIMUS42 | reverse complement strand
GTGCCAACCGGCGCGCGCGGGCGTTCTCGGCCAAGGGCGTCAAGCCCGGCGATTTCGTTGCGATCGGATTGCCCAACGGCAACGCGTTCTTCGAGACCTCCTTCGCGGTGTGGAAGTGCGGGGCGACGCCGACCTCACTGTCATGGCGGCTGCCGCGCGGCGAAGCCGCCGCCGTACTCAACATTCTGAAGCCGGCGCTGGTTGTCGGCGGCGAGGCCGACTGGAACGCGCCGAACCGTCTCCCGGCTGATTTCGTGCCGCAAGGGTTTTCGGACGAGCCGCTCAATCCGCCGGTGGCACGCTACTGGAAGGCCATGACCTCAGGCGGCTCGACCGGGCGTCCGAAGGTGATCCTCGACCATCATCCGGCGGTGACCGACACTGTCGCCGCCCCGCCTCTCAACATGCCCGTCGGCGCCTCGCTGCTCAATCCCGGTCCGCTCTATCACAATGCGCCGTTCATCGTGTCGCATTACGCGCTGTTCACAGGCGGCCAGCTCACGGGTCTCGTCAAGTTCGATGCCGAGGAGACGTTGCGGCAGATCGAGCGCGAGCGCGTGCAATGGGTCAATTTCGTGCCGACCATGATGCACCGGATCTGGGCGCTGCCGGAGAGCGTGCGCAATGCCTACGATCTGTCGAGCCTGCAGACCGTTTTCCACATGGCAGCGCCGATGCCGCCCTGGCTGAAGGAGAACTGGATCGCCTGGCTCGGGGCTGACAGGATATGGGAGCTCTATGGCGGCACCGAGCGGCAGGGCGCCTGCATCATCTCAGGCACGGAATGGCTCACGCACAAGGGCTCGGTCGGCAAGATCGGCGAGACGGCGCGCCTTCGCATCATCGGCGAGGACGGCAACGACGTCGCGCCCGGTGAGACCGGCGAGATCTATTTCCTCAACAATGACGGCAAGGACGCCACCTATCACTATCTCGGCGCCGAGCCGAAGCGCCGCAGTGATGGCTGGGAGTCGCTCGGCGACATCGGCCGGCTGGATGCGGACGGCTATCTCTATCTCGGTGACCGCCTCGCCGACATGGTGCTGCGCGGCGGCGCCAACATCTATCCGGCCGAGGTCGAGGCCGCGGTCTCCGCGTGCCCCGGCGTGCGGTCCTGCATGGTGGTGGGATTGCCCGATCCGGAATTGGGCCAGCGCGTGCATGTCATCATCGAGCCGGAGGACGATGCCGATGGCCAGACCATCGCCGACAGCATGGCGGACTTCCTGCTCAGCCGCTACAAGCATCCCGAGAGCTTCGAGATCGTCAGCGCCCCGCCGCGCGATGATTCCGGCAAGGTCCGCCGCACGCTGTTGCGCGATGAGCGCGCAGCGTGGTTGAAGGAAGGGCGCGCCTTCCGGATTTGGCCGGCGAAGGCGCGGGCGCACGCCGAGTAAGAAGGAAGGACCGAAGGATATGACGATCACGATCGCTGCGAACAGCGTGCCGAAGCCGCCGGCCGAGATCATCGAAGGTTTTCGCGGAGCACCGACCTCTGTCATTTCAGACAATCTCGCCCGGCTGCCCGGCGCGGTGGGCCTGAAACCCTATCACCGCGGTGGCAAGCTGGTTGGCACGGCCTTCACGGTGCGTACCCGACCGGGCGACAATCTCGCGATCCACCGCGCGCTCGAACTGGTCGGTCCCGGCGACGTCATCGTGGTCGATGGCGGCGGCGACGAGACGCGCGCGCTGGTCGGCGAGATCATGAAGAACATCGCGCAATGGCGCAAAGCGGAAGGCTACGTCATCGACGGCGCGATCCGGGATGTGGCGGCCTTCGCAGCCGACGACTTTCCCTGCTATGCCCGCGCGGTAATTCACCGCGGCCCCTACAAGAACGGTCCCGGCGAGATCAACGTGCCCGTGACGATCGGCGGCAGCGTGATTGCGCCCGGCGACATCGTCGTCGGCGATGAGGACGGCGTGGTGTCGTTTCCTGCCGCGGGTGCCGCCGCGCTGCTGGACGCCGTCCGCGCCCAGGTCGCGCGCGAGGAGGAGACATTGAAGGCGATCCGCGAGGGCCGTTACCAGGGGTCGTATGGCAAGTCCTGAGCCAAGCGCGGCTTAGAGGCGGATCATTCCTTTATCGGCGGCCCTATGGATGGGCACCTGCGCGGATGCTGCCCCAAGAGCGGTCGTCAGCGATTGGGCTGTCGCAAAACTCGCGTTTCCCGCGGAAGTGACGCCTTGCGAGATCTACGAACGGACGGAAATTCTGGCCGAGCTGGAGCGTGTTCTGGCGGTCGTCGGTTATGATATCGAAGCCACGGGAAAGAAGGACAAGTACGGGCAGTTCAACAAGACGATGCAGGAGTGTCAGGTGCGCGAGGTCAGGGACTGGTCGATATTTGAAACGAACTGCGAGTTTGAAGTTGGGGCGTCCGGTAGCGCCCTGTTTCGCATGCGCGACAATCGAATGACCCTTTTTGGCGTTCTTAGTGGCGACCATCACGATAAAGACTATTGTCCGAAAGGCGGCTGCGACTACAAGGCTGGGCGTTGGTCCAGCGTATACGTGACCTTGAAGGGCGAGTTCAAAGATCGGCTTCTGACTGTCGTGAGCCAGTCTGCCGCAAAATGAACGCAGAAGGGAGAAGGGCGTGAGCCAGAAGGAAGAATTTCACAACATCGACGATCCCAGCGACGGGCTCTTCCGCGAGCTCGCGGCGGGGGTGACCACGCGCATCTTCTCCGGCGAGCAGGCGATGCTGTCGGTGGTGACGCTGGCGCCGCATGCGCAAGGCACGCTGCACCATCATCCCGAGGAGCAATGGGGCGTGCTGCTCGACGGCTCCGCCATCCGCGTCCAGGGTGACGAGGAGATTGCCGTGAAGAAGGGCGATTTCTGGCGCACCCCGGGCAATGTACCGCACACGATGCGCGCCGGCCCCGACGGCGCCCGGGTGCTGGACATCTTCAGCCCGCCTCGGCCAGAATACAAAAAAGCCGGGTCGGGTTTCGGCGCGACCTGAAGCGCCAAAGAGCAGAAGCCGGGCGCAACACAAGGGAGGGGACCATGACAATCACACGACGCACGCTGTTGGCCGCACCGGCCATCCTCGCGATGGCGCCGGCGGCAGCGCAGGCCGGCAAGATCACGCTGGTGGTGCCGTTTCCGCCGGGCGGATCGACCGATGCGATGGCGCGACTGCTCCAGAGCAATCTGCAAACCAGGCTTGGCCGCATCGTCGTGGTCGAGAACAAGTCCGGCGCCGCGGGCGCGCTCGGTGCGGCGCAAGTCGCCAAGAGCCCGGCGGACGGCTCGACCTTCCTGGTCACCTTCGATTCCCACGCGGTGATTCCGTCCATCCTCGACAAGCCGCCGGTCGATGTCGAGCGCGAGCTGATGCCGGTCCTGCTGATCGGCACCGCGCCTTACGTGATCGCGGCAGGTGCCGACCGTCCCTATAAGAGCTTTGCCGACGTCGTGGCGGCCTGCAAGGCGACGCCCGGTGCGGTGAAATATGCCTCCGTCGGCATCGGCACGCTTGGCCATCTCGCCATGACCGTGCTCGGCAGCAAGGCCGGCGTCGAGATCATGCACGTGCCCTATCGCGGCGGTGGGCCGGCGATGAACGACGTGCTCGGCGGTCATGTCGATCTCATCGCGGGCTCGGCGGCGCTGGTCGCCGCCCAGCTCGGCACCAACATGCTGCGTCCGATCCTGCAGCTCGGCCGCGAGCGGCTGCCGGCCCTGCCTGATACTCAGACCGCGATCGAGGCAGGCTTTCCGGACTTCGAGACGCTGGCCTGGTGGGGCATCTTCGCCCCCGCAGGCACGCCGCCGGACATCGTCGCAGCCTTCGCGGCAGCGTCCAAGGAGATCCTGAGCGAACCTGCGACCGCCACCCAGCTGAAGGAGACGCAGCACATGACGCTGCTGCTCCAGGACGGTGCCGCCTTCAAGACCTTCTTCGACAAGCAGGTCGCCTATTGGGGCAAGGTCGTGAAGGACAATAATATCAGGGCATAGCCGGCAGACTCCCGCAATCGCGGCGCGGAGGGCTTCCGGTCCCGTCGCCGCTTTGATATGAACGCCTCAAGGCAACCCGCCGACGAGCGGGTTCCGCGGTCCCGTAGCTCAGCCGGATAGAGCGACGGTTTCCTAAACCGTAGGTCGGAAGTTCGAGTCTTCCCGGGATCGCCAGTCTTTGTAGTCTCTTGCCAGTAATGAGTGTCCTGCCGCCACTCCCCGCCGACTGCAGGCATGCGGCCGCGGGTATGCTTGAGGCGGCACGCCGGATGCCATGGTCGCGTGGCTAGACGGCCCTCGGCAGATCTATCGAAAATCCGCGGAAATAATTCTCGTTCCGAGAGACGAGGTTCGAGCAGGCGTCCGCGACGTCCTTGTAGGCGGCGGCGCCGACTCGTGCGTGCAGCCGTCGTTGGTGATTTGGCGAAGTGAGGGCCTGCGACGTAGGACGCAATAAATATCGTGAGTGGCGGAGACCACAGGGCGTCGCCAATTTAAATGGCGAGCCGATCGAAATTAAATCATCATCATGAGTTTTCAGTTCGGCGATAATATTTAATTTGGGCGGCGGCAGGAACTGCGGCTGCGCGATTTAAAAACTCCATCCTCGGGTCAATGAATCGTCTCAAAAAAGGCGCGTGCGAATTCGAACACGCTCCTGATGGGGCGGCAAAGAACCAAGTCAAGTTGGACTGAGCCGCGACGTATCGAAACACCACGCGCATGAACTCAGTCTGCGCGTGCATTGCTCAGGGGATGAACAAACATGGCAATTGCTGGATTTCCAGACGCGAATAGCACCGGGCTTCCTGATGGCGTTATCCTGACTGCATCGGGCGACGTGACTGTCACTAAGGCTGGTACCGTCATCGACGCTCTCGATGTCAAAGGCACGATTTCGGTCCTGGCCGATAACGTCACGATTCAGAATAGCCGCATCACGTCCAGCGATTGGACAGGCATCTGGATCAAGGATGGCATTACAGGAACTGTCGTCAAGGATTGCGAAATTCTAAACGTCGGAAGTAGCCCTGATGGCGCGAACGGCATCGTCGGTTCCGGCACATTCCTGCGCAACGATATCCATGACGTGGAGAATGGTATCATTGTCACCGGGGCGAGCCTCGTCCAGGACAATTACATCCACGCCATGAATGCGCCGGATGTGCGTCTCGGCACGTCATTGGGTGGTCCGCATTACGATGGTATCGAGATCGACGGCGGCGTTTCAGACGTCGTCATTCGGCACAACACGGTCATCAACGAGAACAGCTACGTCTCGGCCGTGATGATCAATAATGACTTCGGTCCGGTTTCCAACATTCAGGTGGACGGCAACTATCTTGCGGGGGGCGGCTACACCCTTTACTCCGATGGCAGCTTCAGCAGCACCTACAAGATTTCCGGAGTCTCGTTCACCAACAACGAGCTTGGTGAGGGCAAGTGGGGGTACTATTACTTCAAGGGCAACACGCCCGTCCTGTCGAACAACGACGAACTGGGCACGGGATGGCAGACGTCTCCGACAACGCCCCCCTCAACCCCCGCTGTCCCGGCAGCGCCGACCATCTCATCCTGGTCACCCGATACGGGCAAGACTGGCGACGGCATCACCGACGTCAACAAGGTCAGCCTGCACGGGACCGCTGCCGCAGGCAGCATCGTTAAGGTCTATGACGGTTCGACCCAGGTTGGTTCGACGACTGCGACTTCGACCGGCAGCTGGGATTACATCACCCAGGTCCTGAGTGACGCGAAGCACACGCTGACGGCGACCGCGACCAACTCGTCCGGCCAGACCAGCGTGGCGTCGGCTGCACTGGCGGTCACTGTCGATACCAAGGCGCCGGCGGCGCCGACGGTCGCCAGCGATACTGTCGATAGCAGCAATCATGTGGTCGCATCCGGGAATGCCGAGGCGAACAGCACGATAAAGGTGTATGACGGCACGACGCAGGTCGGTACCGCAACGACCAACGCAAGCGGGGCGTGGGCGGTGACAACCGCCGCTCTGGCGGCAGGTACGCACGCTCTCACGGCGACCGCGACTGACGTCGCGGGCAACGTAAGTGCCCCATCCGCGGCTTTCGATTCCGTCATCCCATCGTCGGGTTCGTCCGGTACGGGTACCTCCGGCACGGGCACATCCGGTACAGGGACGTCGGGTACGGGCACATCGACCCCGACCCCGACCCCGACACCGCCCGCTGCGCCGAAGATCGCCTCGTTCTCCAGCGATACCGGCACCGCCGGTGATCACATCACCAGCGACAAAACGGTGACCCTGGCGGGGACTGCAGCTGCCAACAGCACGGTCAAAGTGCTCGACGGCACGACCCAGCTCGGCACCGCCACGGCGGATGCAAACGGAGCGTGGCACTACACGACCGTCGCACTGCCGGACGGCAAGCACAGCTTCACCGCAACCGACACGGTCTCTGGTGTCACCAGCAAGGCATCGACTGCGTTGGATGTCACGGTGGATAGCGCTGCCCCCGATGCTCCCGTCCTGTTGAGCGATCCAACCACGCATAACCGCGCAACGGTATCCGGTACGGCGGAGGCTGGGAGCTCGATCAAGCTCTATGAGGGCACGACCCTGCTCGGCACGACGACCGTTGCAAGTGACGGCGACTGGAGTGTGACGACCCCGAATCTCAAGCACGGGTCCCACACCTTCACCGCGACGGCCACTGACGCGGCCGGCAACACCAGCGCTTTGTCGCAGCCGATCGATCCGCCGATTGGCTCGCATGGCGGCACCAAGGACACCTCATCCGTCGAAGTTACCAATGTGCGCCCGCACTGGGATCACACCGCGACGATCAAGGGCACGGCCGATCCCAACAGCGAGATCAAGCTGTATGACGGCACGACCTCGGTCGGTTCGGCCACGACGGGTGCCGACGGCAAGTGGAGCTTCCAGACCTCCGACCTGTCGGGCAAGTCCCACGCCTTTACCGCGGAGCAGGTCGACACCACAGGCCATGTGGTCGGAACCAGCTCGGGCGAGGCGATCATCGGCTCGGGCCGCAGCAACACGCTGACCGGCACCACCGGCAACGATGTCATGGTGGGCAAAGCGGGTGCGGATACGTTCACGTTTGCGTCGAACTTCGGCCAGGACGTCATCAAGGACTTCGCTGCCCGTGGACCGGCTCACGACACGATCGAGTTCAGCAAGAGCGTGTTCGACAGCTTTGCGAGCGTTCTCTCCCACGCGGCCCAGTCAGGCCACGACGTCGTCATCGCGGCGGGGAGCGACAGCCTCACGCTGAAGAACACGCAACTCGACAAGCTGAACAGCCACGACTTCCACTTCGCGTAAGGAACGGCCAACCAAACAGACCAGTCTCAACTGTGTCGGAGGATCCCTTGGGGGATCCTCCGACAAGGCCACGACTGAAGTTGGACGGCGGGGTGATCCCCGCCTGCGAATCTCATTATCGAATCCCACTGCAGCCGACGCGCAATCGCGCAGAGCGGGCCATGAACGCATGGCAGCCGGCCTTGAAGGGACTCGGTCGGAGCGGACACTCATTATACCCCGCCAAGGGCTTCTTAAACTGTAGGTCGGAAGTTCGGGTCTTCCCGGGATCCCCATTAATCGACAGCTACGCGTCCCCATGCGCGCGCAGTGCTGGAATTCCGACCAATGAATTCTATCGTGACGTGTGCTGACAGTCGGTTAGAATTACGCCGGGTGCAGGGGCATTTGCATGACGGATTTATGGTACTACGCGGACGGCGGACAGCAGCACGGCCCGTTCTCGATTTCTGAACTGCTTCCGCTCCTCGCTGGTATCGCCGACCCTGGGCGTGTGATGGTCTGGCAGCACGGCTCCGCGGACTGGAAACCGGTCGAGGAGGTGCGCGAGATCGCGCTGCAGCTTTTTCAGCCGTCGCCGCTACCTCCGGCATCCCCGCAAGTTCAGGCCATTGGCGAGCCTGCCGTTCCCGCAGAAGATGCTACTGTGTTCAAGGATGCCCAGCCCGAATGGTCCGGCATCACCGGCTGGCTCGCGCTTCTGGCGATCGGCCAGGTGTTGGGCATCATGCGCCTCGTCTTCAGCGTCGGACAATATGTGCAGTCGATCACCGACGAGGTCTGGACGCAGTTTCCGACGGTCATCTGGAGTGAAATGCTGATAAACGCCGCCATGATCGGCTTCGCGATCTGGACAGCGGTGCTCCTGTTCAGACATTCTCGCAGGTTTCCAGCCTTCTTCATCGTGCAGATGATCTGCGCGGTGCTGATGCCCTACGTCGATCTCCTCTGCGTCGCATCGTTCTTTTCCGCCGCCCTGGATCGTCCTTTCGGCGATTTTTTCGTCATCGAAGCTCGACAGGTCGGACAAACAATTGTCGGTGCGGTGAGTGCCACGGTCTGGATAACGTACGTGCTTCGCTCCCGTAGGGTCGCGACTACGTTCACGAAATAAGCCACGTTACGATGCGCTGGAGCGGCTGAAGCGGGAGGCGCCGAGGCCGGATCGCAGGTTCAACAGGCGCCGACCGCGGCTGATTTGCCTCGTCGGCGCGAAAATTGCTAACAGATGCCCGGACCGGTAGCGCATCTTCCAGCCGGCCCGTGCCTGCCCCTATCCGGAGACCATGATGCCTTTCGACTTGATCCTGCGCGGTGGCCGCGTGGTTGACCCCTCCCAGAAGCTCGATGCCGTGACGGATGTCGCATTTTCGGGTGGCAAGGTCGCCGCTATCGGTACCGGGCTCAAGGCCGATCCCGGCACGGATGTGCGCGATGTCTCGAAATACATCGTGACGCCGGGACTGATCGATCTGCACACCCATGTCTATTGGGGCGGCACGTCGCTCGGCATCGATGCCGAGGAATTCTGCCGTCTCTCCGGCGTCACCACGGCGGTCGATACCGGCAGCGCCGGGCCCGGCAATTTCGCGGGCTTCCGCAAGCATGTGATCGAGCCGAGCCAGGTCCGCATCCTCGCCTATCTGCACGTCTCGCATGCCGGCATTTTCGGCTTCTCGCACCGGATCATGGTCGGCGAGAGCGAGGAGCTGCGGCTGATGAATCCGATCGAGGCGGCCAAGGTGGCCGATGCCAACCGCGATCTCATCGTCGGCATCAAGGTGCGCGTCGGCTTGCACTCCTCGGGCACGTCGGGAACGGTGCCGCTCGATATTGCGCTAGAGGTTGCCGACGAGGTCGGCATGCCCCTGATGGCGCATATCGACCATCCGCCGCCGAGCTATGAGGAGGTGCTGGCACGTCTGCGGCCTGGCGACGTGCTGACCCACGCGTTCCGTCCGTTCCCTAATACGCCGGCGACCGCGCAAGGCACGGTGAAGAAGGCGGTGCTGGATGCGCGCGAGCGCGGCGTGCTGTTCGACATCGGCCACGGCAAGGGCTCGTTCGCGTTCAAGACCGCGCGTGCCATGCTCGCGAACGGCTTCTATCCGGACACGATTTCCTCTGATATCCACCAGCTCTGCATCGACGGCCCCGCCTTCGATCAGGTCACGACCATGTCGAAATTCCTGTGCATGGGCATGGAGCTGTCCGATGTGATCGCCGCCTCGACGGAGAATGCCGCGATGGCGCTGCGCCGTCCCGAACTCGGCAGCCTCAAGCCCGGCAGCGTCGGCGACGCCACGCTTGTTACGGTCAGGCAAGGCCAGTTCGACTATGAGGACGTCGTCGGCGAGCATCTGATCGGCGACCGCAAGATCGTCTCCGAGGGCGTCGTCATCGGCGGCTGCTGGTGGCATCCGAATTGAGCGGCGACCTGATTACAGCGACCTCGCGATCAATAGCTTCATGATCTCGTTGGTGCCGCCATAGATCTTCTGGATGCGGGAATCGATGAAGATGCGCGAGATCGGGTATTCCTGCATGTAGCCATAGCCGCCGAACAGCTGGAGGCATTCATCGGCGGTCTCGACCTGCTTCTCCGAGCACCAATATTTCGCCATCGACGCCGTGACGGTGTCGAGGTCCCCGGCGACCAGCTGCTCGATGCACCAGTCGACGAAGACGCGCGCGATCATCGCCTCGGTCTTGCGCTCGGCGAGCTTGAAGGCGGTGTTCTGGAAATCCATCAGCGGCTTGCCGAACGCCTTGCGTTCCTTGGTGTACTCTGTGGTGAGCTTGATCGCCCGCTCCATCGCGGCGACGGCGCCGACCGCGAGCGCGAGCCGCTCCTGCGGCAATTGTTGCATGAGCTGGACAAAACCCTGGCCTTCCTCCTTGCCGAGCAGGTTTTCCGGCGGCACCGTGACATTGTCGAAGAACAGTTCCGAGGTGTCGGAGGCGTGCAGGCCGATCTTGTCGAGGTTGCGGCCGCGCTTGTAGCCGTCCGCGCCTGCGGTCTCGACCACGATCAGCGAGATGCCTTTTGCCCCGGCATCGCCGGTGCGCGCGACCACGATGACGAGATCGGCGGCCTGGCCGTTGGTGATGAACGTCTTCTGGCCGTTGATGACGTAGGAATTGCCCTGCTTCTTCGCCGTGGTCTTCACGGCTTGAAGATCCGAGCCGGTGCCGGGTTCGGTCATGGCGATGGCGCCGACCATCTCGCCTGAGGCCATCTTCGGCAGCCAGCGCTTCTTCTGCTCCTCGGAGCCGTAATTGAGGATGTAATGCGCGACGATGGCGCTGTGCACGGAGACGCCGGTCGTCAGCTCCGGCACCGTGCTCTCGAGATCGTCCAGCACCGCGGCGTCATAGGCGAAGGTGGCACCCAGGCCGCCATATTCCTCCGGCACGCTCGACAGCAGCGCGCCCATCTCGCCGAGCCCGCGCCAGGCGAAGCGGTCGACCATCTTCTGCTCGCGCCATTTCTCGGCGTGCGGCGCCAAATCCTTGGCAAGATATTTCCGGAACTGGTCGCGGAAGACATCGAGCTCTTCGGTCATCCAGGAGGAGCGGTAGGACATGGTCACCTCGGTTGATACGGCGTTCCGGCTTGGTAGGCCAGCTAGCTGCGGCAATTATTGTGTTTTCAGGCTGCACCGGTGACGCTACCAAGGCGATCGTAACAGCTTCTGTCGGGATGGTTGATTGTGGCTGGCAAAACAAAAGAGCTCAAGCTCGACATCGCGCGTATCGGCACCGTCTCCGCGATCTTGACGCAGCCTGACAACGCACGCGCCTGCTACGTGCTGGCGCACGGCGCGGGCGCCGACATGCGCCATTCCTTCATGGACAAGGTCGCAGTGGGCCTCGCGGAACGCGGCATTGCGACGTTCCGCTTCAATTTTCCCTACATGGAAGAAAAGAAGGGACGTCCCGACCAGCCAGCGGTCGCGCATGCCGCCATCCGCGTGGCGGTCGAGGAGGCGGCGCGGCTTTGCCCCGGCGTGCTGCTCGTCGCGGGCGGAAAATCGTTCGGCGGGCGCATGACTTCGCAGGCGCAGTCGCAAGCGCCGCTGGCAGGCGTGAAAGGGCTAGCCTTCCTCGGCTTTCCCCTGCATGCGGCCAAGAAGCCGTCGTCCGAGCGGGCCGAGCATCTCGCGGGCATTGCGATCCCCATGCTGTTCCTGCAGGGCACGCGCGATGAGCTCGCTGACCTCAGCTATCTCAAGCCCGTCATCGCAGCGCTCGGGCCGAAGGCGACCTTGCATGAGGTCGAAGGCGGCGATCATTCCTTCGCGGTGCTGAAGAAATCCGGCCGCACCTCTGAGGAGGCACTGACCGAAGTCCTCGACACGCTCGTGGCCTGGATCGACGGGCTCGCCTGAAGCTCACGCGGAATAGAGCCCCTTGTCGCGCGCCTTCTGGATCGCCAGCGCCGCGATCAGGTCGAGCGTCGGGGTCGACAGGCCGGCCGTGCGCGCGAAAGCGGCGGGGGCCCTGACCAGCACGTCGATCTCCATGGCGCGGCCAAGCTCGTAATCCTGCAGCAGTGAGGGCTTGTGGTTGGGGGCGGGGCCGCTCCGCGTCACGCGCTTGACCTCGGGAATGAAGTGCTGGGCGATGTCGTTGGCCTCGTTCAGCATGCGTGGAATGACGTCGGTAAACGCCGGATCGTCGCGTACGCCGCGCGCGGTCTGGCCGGTGAGCAGGCACAGCACCGAGAGCGACATGTTGGTCAGCAGCTTTGACCAGATCGCCTCGCGGATCTCGGCGACCGGCGGCGATTCCAGCCGGGCATCGTTGAAGACGCCGCGCAGCTTGGTGATCCGCTCGCAATTGCGGTCGTCGCATTCGCCGATCAGCAGACGGTTGCGGTCCGGGGTGAGGTTGTGCACGATTCCGGGCGCGGTCACCTCGTTGGAGGAGAAGACGACGCCGCCGATGATCCGCTCCTTCGGGATGCAGGCGCGCAGGCGCCCGCCGGGGTCGAGGAAGGAAATGTCCGGTGGCGTCGGATGCCGCGGCGGCAGGCCGATCCCGTACCACCAGGGAATGCCGTTTTGCGCAAACACGATGGCGGTATCGTCCTGGAGCAGTGGCTTGATGCTGGACACCAGCCCCGGCAGCGCGGTTGCCTTTAGCGTCGAGATCACGACGTCCTGCGGGCCGAGCTGCGCCGTATCGCCGGAGGCGTTCACCTTGGCGCTGACCTCGGAATCGCCGACGCGCAGCTTGAGGCCGCCTGCGCGCACCGCCTCGAGATGCGCCCCACGCATGACGCACGAGACCTCATGACCGGCGCGTGCCAGCCTGACCGCGATGTGGCTGCCGACGGCGCCCGCGCCGAAAATGCAGATGCGCATAATGATTCCGTCCTGTCCCTGGGTGCCATCGGGCGGCAGCATGACACAAGCCGCCATGCGATGGACGCGGCCGCCCCACGCTGGAAAGATATGGATCGGGACGCGTTGCCTCGGCCATAGTGCGTGCCAAGCAACTGACCGGAGGATCGCCGATGACTGCCAGCCCCGTCCTGTGGACCCTTGATGAGCGTGGGGTTGCGACCGTCACGTTGAACCGGCCGGAGGTCAACAACGCCTATGACGGCGCGCTGATCGCGGGCGTGCTCGCGGCCATGGACGATCTCGCCACGAAGCCGGCCTTGCGCGTCGTCGTGCTCCGGGGCAACGGCAAGCATTTCCAGGCCGGCGCCGACCTGAAATGGATCAACGGCGTGCGCCCGCAATCGGCGGAGGCGAACGAGGCGGCGTCGCGTGCGACCTTCGAGGCCGTGCAGCGGCTCAACACCTTGCCGATCCCGACGGTGGCGCTGGTGCAGGGCGGCTGCTTTGGCGGCGGCACCGGCGTGATCGCGGCCTGCGATGTCGTGATTGCCGCGGACAATGCGCTGTTCTCCATCACCGAGGTGCGCTGGGGCCTGACGGCCGCGATCATCATCCCGCAGCTCTGCGATGCCATTGGTGTCCGGCAAGTCCGCCGTTACGCGCTGACCGGCGAGCGTTTTGGCGCCGAGGACGCCCGCCGCATCGGTCTCGTCCACGAGGTGGTGCCGCTCGCCGAACTCGAGGCCGCAGGCCGCAAGG
>NZ_JALBGZ010000929.1:0-2097 GCF_023006515.1 Bradyrhizobium sp. PRIMUS42 | reverse complement strand
CGAGGCCGGACGCGAGCGCGCAGATGCGCAAGTGCTTGCGCCGCTCGGCGCCGCTCCGCGGCAGCATCGCCTTCGCGTCGCCGACGAGGTCGTCGAGATAATCCAGGATGATGGTGCTCTCGATCAGCGCCTCGCCGTCGTCGAGCACCAGGGTCGGCACGCGCCGCAGCGGATTGTACGGAGCGATCTGGTCGGCATCGCCGAAGGTCGACCACGGTCTGTGCTCGAAGGCGAGGCCGTAAAGCTTCAGCGCAATCGCGACGCGGCGGACGAAGGGAGAATCATATTGGCCGATCAGGAACATGGTTCGCGCTCGCGTGTCCTGGCCGGGCTCGACCCGGCCACCCATCTTTTTCACGAGCCCATTATAGAATAGGGATGGATGCCCGGATCAAGTCCGGACATGACAGAGCCGGACGCAGGAGCATGCATGATGCGGCGATATGCAATGATCGGACTTGGCGTCGCCGTGCTCACCGCGGCGAGCCCTGCCCGCGCCCAGGATCGCCCGATCGGCTTTCTGACGCCCTCGAAAAACATCGTCTGCCAGTTCTTCAGCGATAACGGCCAGGGCGTGCTCCGCTGCGACATCATGAACATGGAGACCCGCCCGCGCCGCCCCGCCGATTGCGAGCTCGATTATGGCCACGCCTTCGAGATGAGCGCGAAGGGAGCCGCGGGCCGCATCTGCGCCGGCGACACCGTGATGGATCCCTCGCTGCAGGTGCTGGCCTATGGCGAGGTGTGGCAGCGCGGGGGATTTACGTGCCGGTCGGAGCAGAGCGGGCTGACGTGCTTCAATGCGATGCAGCGGGGATTTTCGCTGGCACGGGGGAAGCAGGAGGTGTTTTGAAGCGTCGCCCGCACCGTCATTGCGAGCGAAGCGAAGCAATCTCCGCGGTGGCAGTCTGGATTGCTTCGTCGCAAGAGCTCCTCGCAATGACGGTGGGGAGAGACCGACTCAGCCCAGATTTCGCTGCACTCTTCCGGGCTACGGCGAGTCGATGATCGGCACATGCCGCGCCGCATCGCGTGGCGCCGTACCGTCGAGGCGCGGATCGTCGGCAATCTCGATCTGGCGGCGGAACGGGCGGAAGCCGGAGCGTTGGTAGAACGCGACTGCTGACGGATGGTCCAAAGTGCAGGTGTGCACCCAAACGCGGCTGACGTTGCGTGACCACGCGATCTCCAGCGCGCGGTTCATCAGGAAGCGGGCGGCGCCGGTGCCGATCAGCCCAGCGGTGACGCCGAAATAGACCAGCTCGCACTGGCCGGGCTCGCGGAAGTCGAGTTCGAGCAAGCCTTCGTCGCGGCCGTCCGCGACCAGTGCGTAGACTTCAATGCCCGGTGCGTGGATGATCGCGGCAAGCTCGGTGTCGTTCATGCGTGGTCGCGAGAACCACAGCCAGTCCTCGCCGACGCGGCGGAAGAGATCGCGGTACCAGGGAAGCGCGGGCGCATCGACCTTGCGCAGGGTCCAGGCGCCGGGGGGATCGTCGCGACGCGCGGGAGGTACAATCATCTCCAGATGCGTGACGACGGCTGCGATCTTGCCGGCGGGGACGTCGGAATAGCCGTCGGGAAGGATCATTCTTATTCCCGTTTCACGACGCGCCATATCGAAATCGAACGGCGACGACGGACGCATCCGCGCCGTCATTGCGAGCGGAGCGAAGCAATCCAGAGCGCCTCCGCAGACCGCGTCGGGATTGCTTCGTCGCAAGGGCTCCTCGCAATGATACTGTGGAGGCAGCCGCGCAACCCATCCTGCTTTACTCCCCCTCGTCGCTCGCGAGCACGCCCTTCACCGCGCGTGCCCATCCCGCAAGCTTCCGCTCCCTGGTCGCCTGACTCATGTTCGGCTTGAAGCGGTGCTCCAGGCGCCAATTGTCGGCGAATTTGGTCGGCTCAGGATAGACGCCGGCGTTGAGACCGGCGAGATAGGCGGCGCCCAGCGCGGTGGTTTCCTGGATCACGGGGCGATCGACCGGGGCGTCGAGCAGATCGGCGAGGCGTTGCATGGTCCAGTCCGACGCCGTCATGCCGCCGTCGACGCGGAGCACGACGCTGGCCGTTTCCGAGCTCGGCCAGTCGGCG
>NZ_JALBGZ010000928.1:0-2099 GCF_023006515.1 Bradyrhizobium sp. PRIMUS42 | reverse complement strand
GGTGCTCGTCAACGCCGCCGGCGCCTGGGCCGGCAAGATCGCAACCGCGCTCGGCGAGCCCGTGCCGGTCGAAACCGTGGCGCCGATGTTGATGATCACCTCGCGCGTGCCGCACTTCATCGATCCCGTCGTGATCCTGCGCGGCCGCAAACTCTCCTTCAAGCAATTCTCCAACGGCACCGTGCTGATCGGCGGCGGCCATTTGGCAACGCCGTACCAGGATCGCAATGAGACGGTGCTGGACTGGAAGAGCCTCGCGACCAGCGCCCGCACCGTGTTCGAGCTGTTCCCGGTGATGCGCAGCGCCACCATCGTCCGCGCCTGGGCCGGGATCGAGGCGAAGATGAAGGACGATATCCCCGTGTTCGGTCCGAGCAGCCGCCACAAGGGGCTCTATCATCAGTTCGGCTTCTCGCTGCACGGCTTCCAGCTCGGCCCCGGCGCCGGTGCGGTCATGGCCGAGCTGATAGTCAACGGCGGCACTCAGACCCGCGTCAGCGATCTCGGCATCGACCGTTTCCATCCCTCCACGCTCTAGGAATGAGAAGTTGTCGAATCCCATCTGTTGCTCCGAACTCGCTCGACCTCTCCCGCTTGCGGGAGAGGGGGCTCATCGGCTTCGCCAATTCAGACTTGCTGAATACCATCACGCTCTAACAACAAGAGGACATCATGAGCATCACCCGCAGCATCCGCACGCCCATCATGCACCGCGCCGTCGAAGCCAACGGCTTCGTCTTCCTCGGCGGCACCATCGCCGACGACACCTCGGTCTCGATGGGCGACCAGACCCGCAACATCCTCGGCAAGATCGCCGGCTACCTGAAGGAAGCGGGAACCGACAAGTCGCGCGTCGTCAGCGCCTCGATCTTCGTCACGGACCTCTCCAAGAAGAAGGAGATGGACGCGGCTTGGACCGAGTTCTTCGGCGACAATCTGCCGACCCGCGCCACGGTTGGCGTCGCCGATCTCGGCGGCAGCGCGCTGATCGAAGTGGTGGTCACCGCATTCAAGGGCTGATCGCAGGCTCATCGAACGACAGCGCTTTCCTCGCGCTGTCGTTCCCTCGAACCGTGGCTTGATCTTGCGCTTCTGCAGGACTAGTTAGAGGGCTCTCAATCAGGAACTTCGCAGCCATGGATTTTACCCCGACCGCAGCGCACATCCGCCTTGCTCACGGGGAATCCCATGCCTGCTTCAATCATCCTGTCGAACCTGTCGCTGTCCACGCCTGACGGCCGTTCTCTTCTTTCCAGCATCGATCTGACATTCGCCGCCGAGCGCACCGGTCTCGTCGGCCGTAACGGCGTCGGGAAGACGACGCTGCTTGCGTCAATTCTGGGGGAGCATGTTCCCCAGTCCGGACGTGTTCTGATCAACGGCACCATCGGCCTGCTGCGCCAGGGCGTTCAACCGCCTCCGGATGCGACGGTGGCTGATCTGTTCGATGTGCGGCAGGCACTGGGGCTGATGCGCCGTGCGGAGCGGGGCGAGATCTCGGCCGACGACATCGCCACAATCGACTGGACGCTCGAAGCGCGGCTTCAAACCGCGCTGGCGCGCCTCGGCTTCGATCCCTCTCCTGAGACGCAGCTCTCACGCCTGTCCGGCGGCCAGATCACGCGGGTGCGCCTCGCCGCACTGGTCTTCGCCGAGCCCGACTTCCTGCTGCTGGACGAGCCCACCAACAATCTCGACCAAGACGGACGCAAGGCGGTGACCGATCTCCTCGCCGCCTGGCGCAGCGGCGCGATCGTCGTCAGCCACGATCGGAACCTGCTCGAAACCATGGATACGATCGTCGAACTGACATCGCTGGGCGCAACACGATACGGCGGCAATTTCAGCCGCTACCGCGAGCAGAAGGCCCTCGAGCTCGCGGCCGTCAGGCACGATCTGGCGCATGCCGAGAGACGCCTGTGCGAGATCGATGGCAAGGCACAGGCGACCGCCGAGCGGAAAGATCGCAAGGACAGCGGCGGGAAGAAGAAACGGGCGAAAGGCGACATGCCGCGCATCCTGGCCGGCGCGCGCAAGGACCGCAGCGAGGATACTGGCGGCAAGCTTGCGCAAATCGCCGAGCAGGCCGGCGCTCCTGT
>NZ_JALBGZ010000927.1:0-2110 GCF_023006515.1 Bradyrhizobium sp. PRIMUS42 | reverse complement strand
CGCGGGGCCGGCGCGGCGTTTGATCGCCGCCCGACAGGGCCGCGCAGGCTGGCCTTTTCCCCGTCATCGCTCTAGAAGCGCCCAAAGCCTTCCCGTTTCGGGACGGCCATGGAGCGGATCGATGAAGCGCATCGCGACCTTCGCCTTCTACGCCGTCGGCGCGCTCGCGATCGCCTATCTCGCGCTTTACGCCTACGCGATGTTCTCAGGCCAGCCCGTGATCATTCCCGGCGACCCCATCCACATTTTCCGCAAGCCCGACGCGCCGAGTTATTCGTAGACCTCGGGAAGTCTCGTAGGGTGGGCAAAGCGAAGCGTGCCCACGACCTCCATCCAGCAGGCAGCTATCGTAGGGTGGGCAAAAGGCGCACTTGCGCCGTGCCCACCATCTCTCCGCGTGACCGCTGTGGTGGCACGCTTCGCTTTGCCCACCCTACGGCACCTCGCTTCACCCCCGCAAAATCGCCAGCGCCAGCGTCTGCGCGCGTGGCACGATGCTGTCGAGCTCGAGATATTCCTCCGGCGTGTGCGCGAGGCCACCGACCGGGCCAAGGCCGCAGATGGTCGGCGTGCCCACGGCGGCGGTGAAACCGGAATCGGCGCAGCCGCCGGAGAACTCGCCCTGCAGCGTGGTGAGGCCGGCCTGCCTTGCGGCCGCCCGGTAGCTTTCGAACAGCGCTTTCGACTCCGCGCTCTGCACCACCGGCACGAACTCGCCCTTGATGGTCAGCGTTGCGCTCGTGCCCGGCACGTAAGACGTCGCGACGATCGTCTCGATCGCTTCCATCACCCTCGCCCGATCGGCCGGGTCGACATAACGCAGGTCGATCTGACCCTCGGCCGAGGGCGCCGTGGTGTTGACGGACTGCCCGCCCGAGACCAGGCCGACATTGAGCGTGATGCCCCTGTCGAGATCGGTGAGCGCGTGGATCTTGACGATCTTGTGCGCGAGCTCGCCGATCGCGCTGACGCCGGCGGCGAAATTGGCGCCGGAATGCGCGGCTTTGCCGGTGATGGCCAGATGCATGAAGATGCCGCCCTTGCGCCCGGTGACGACGTTGCCGGTGGGGCGGCCCGGCTCGGAATTGAACACGGCGCGGGCGGCGCGGCCCTCGCGTTCGATCACGGGCCGGGAGGAGGGCGAGCCGATCTCCTCGTCCGAGGTGATCAGCAGCTTGATCGGATGCGGGTTGCCGCCGAACTTGTGGAAGGCCGTTGCGACGAACACGTTCATGACGAGGCCGGACTTCATGTCGGCGACGCCAGGGCCATAGGCACGGCCATCCCTAATGGTGAATGGACGGCGCCCGGCCTCGCCCTTGCCGAACACGGTGTCCCGATGTCCCATCAACAGCACCGGCCTTTCGTTGCTGCCGGGCTTTGCCACCTCGGCATGGATCGCGTCGCCGAAAGCGTCGTGGCTCTCGCGCCGGCACGGAATGCCGTGCTCGGCAAAATGCCGCTCGAACCGCGCCCCGACCGCATCGACGCCTTCCTTGTCATAGGAGCCGGAATCGATGTTCACGACGTCGCGGAGCAGATCGATCATCGCCTGCCGCTGCGTCGCCAGCCAGTCCGTGATTTGAGCTTCAGACATGTGGTTCCTCGCGTGGTTCTCACGCGGGGTTATAGGGCCTGGCGTGTGGATGGCCTAGTCACGTAACGCGGTCCCGTTATGCGATGAGCGCTCTCAACGCTGTCATTGCGAGCGTAGGGAAGCAATCCAGTCTGTCACCGCGGAAAGATTCTGGATTGCTTCGCTGCGCTCGCAATGACGAGGTTGGCGGCCTGCATTCAAACAAAATGCCCGGGACTAGCCCGGGCATTCGCAGCCTCAACCAGGCCCCGCCTCACGCTCCCATCATCGGCATCCGCGGATATTCCCCCGGCGTGCCCGCCGGCGGGATCGGGATGCCGCCGTCGGAATATTCGTTGAGCTTGTTGCGCAGCGTGCGGATCGAGATGCCCAAAATATTCGCGGCATGTGTGCGATTGCCGAGGCAGTGCTTCAGCGTCTCCAGGATCAGGTCGCGCTCGACATCGGCGACGGTGCGTCCGACCAGCGCGCGCGTCACCTGCTCGGCGGCCATGGTCGCATGCGCCACCGCCG
>NZ_JALBGZ010000926.1:0-2112 GCF_023006515.1 Bradyrhizobium sp. PRIMUS42 | reverse complement strand
CGCGCACTCGAGGCCGCAAGCGCCTGCTGCACCGAGCGGCCCCGGACGGCATCGGCGAGGCTGAACGTCTCTTCGCCGATGTCCTTGCCGGCTCCTTCCGTCCTGCCGAGCAGCAGCAGATAGCTCTCGACGATGGTCTGCAGCCGCTGGCTGCGCGCGGCCACCACGGTCGTGTTTTCGTCATCGGCGTTTTCGTTGGCGCTCGCCATCATGACCGGAATGGCGGCCTTGAACTCCCTGATCGCATCGGCATCGCGCCGAGCGCGCATCAATCCGACCGCCAGCGTGCCGCGCGCCGAAGCGGCATCGAAATGATTTTCCCCGACGCGGGCGATCTGCTTCTTCACGAGCTGCTCGGCGGCTGCAATGCCTGCGTCCAGCTGACCGGAACCATAGAGCGACAGGATCCGGGACGGATTGAGCTCGAACACCTGGCGACGCTGCGAATCCCAGCCGGCGACGGCCTTGTCGATCCGCGCAAACATCGTGCTCGCTTCGGCGTTCTGACGCCGCAGCGTCAGGATGCCGGCGAGCTGCGACAGCAGCTGCACGGTCGCTTGCGACTCCTCCGGCACGCCGACGGTCTTGTTGATCTCGAGGGCGACGCGGCCGAGCTTCTCGGCCTCTTCGTAACGGCCCTGGTCGACCAGAATGCCCGCCAGCCCCATCACGAATCGCGGCGTGACGGAGTTGTACTTGCCGGTATCCTTCAGCCGCGAGAGCAGCGCGCGGCGTGCATCGATCTCGGCCTCGGCGAGCCTGCCCTGCTTTGCCTTCATGCGTGCCTGGTTCAACACGGCGCTGTCGATCACCTGCAGCAAAATGGTCTCGGCCGGCGGATTGTCCGATTCCATGATGGCCTTCGTGCTTGCGCGCTTGCGCAGCTCGGCGTTGCGATAGGCGGCCTCGGCGTCGGCGAACTGTCCGCGCGCCTCGAAGATCAGGGCGCGCGCGAGCTCCAGCTCGCCTTCCCAGCTCTGGCCGAACTTCGCATAGGACGCTCGCCAATTGGGATGGCCACTGGTGCGGGCCTCCTGTATCGCGGTCTGGCTGCGGCGGAGATAGGCTTCGGCCTGTGCGACGTCGCCCATCTGGATGAGGGCGGACGCGATTCCGCGGTTCGTACTGAACTGCAACCCCTTGGCGCCCGGCATGCTGGCCGATTCGCGCAAGAGCCTTTGCATGATCTCGAGCGAGCGCTTCGGATCGCCCGCGAGAGCGTGCTGCAGGGACTGAAGCTGCAATATCCGCCCCAGCATATTCGGACCAACGGCGCCGCGCCCGACTTCTGCGGCCTTGTCGGCGTCAGCCATTGCTTCAACGAGCCGGCCGAGTTGCGCGCGCGCATTGGCGCGATCGAAATAGAACTCTGCGAGATCCTGCCGGGACTCCTTCCCGGTCGGCGCGGCGGCGGCATCCGACTTCAATTCCGCGATCGTCTTCTCGTCGGGCTTGTCGCCGTCGAGGATCGCCGTGATGTCGGCGATGCTGCGCGGCGGCGCAACGAAGTCCTTCGGAAGCGCGGCGCCCGCCTCGAGCTTGGGCGCCGTTTCCTTGGGAAGCTCGACCGCGACATTGGCGCGGCCGTTGGCGGCATTCAGCGCGGCCATCACACAGGCCCTGACCTGAGGCGAGGCCTTGGCGCGGCAACCCTCGAGATCGGCACCGGCTTTGCGGCCTCCCTGGGCCTGCATGCACGCCTGCACGATCGGCCGGCCGACGGTCATCCGGCAATTCTCGATCGCCGCCTCCTTGGTCAGCGCGGCTGCGGAGCCGGTGGACCCGAGCAGAATGGCACATGCCAGCAGGTGGCGGGGGGAAACGTCCAGACGGCTCTTGAACGGACGCGTGGCGTCTAAGCTCATCTCGAAGGACCTTCGGGTAAAATGACTTTGAAGAAACGAGACAATCCTATCCCGCCGGCCCGGAAGGACAAGGGCAATCGATGGGGTTCCCGAAGACCTCGACAGGGTGGGCCGGCTGCGCCGGTAAAAACCCGGATCGCGCGTGGATAGACGGCTCAGGCTGATTGGCCGCGGGCGAGGGAGCCCAGCTCGGCGAGCGGCCGGACCGCGCGCTCAGCCCTTCGAGACGACCGCGCGGCCGTAAGGC
>NZ_JALBGZ010000925.1:0-2113 GCF_023006515.1 Bradyrhizobium sp. PRIMUS42 | reverse complement strand
GGCGAGGCTCCAGCACGGGCGGACGGGACGATCGCTTCATTGCTGCCGATGGGGACGTTTCTTCACCGGCCGCTGCGGTTCGGAAGCGGGCTCGATCACGGGGCGCGGTGCCGGCAGCGGGACCGGACCGGCAATGGCGACCGTGTCGGTCTTGGTTTCCGTAGGACCGGTCGCAGCAGCTGGCTTGACCGTCCCTTTCCCGGGATCGGCCTGCGGAAACAGCTTTGCGATCTTCTCCGAGGGACGAGGATCAGGCACCGGCAGCCGGGCGGCGCGCACCGAGGGATCGAGGCCCTTCGGCACCAGCATGACAAAGTGCATGGGATGGCGGAGCCGCCCGGAGATACGGCCGGCCTCCTGGCCAGCGCCGAAAAACAGATCGGCGCGCGCGGGACCGATGATGGCCGAGCCGGTGTCCTGCGCGATCATCAGCCGATGGAACGGCGTCTTGGAGCGCTCCGACTCGATCGGCAGCTCGCCCTCGATGAAGAACGGCGTGCCGTAGACATGCAGCGATTTGTCGACCGCGATCGAGCGCCCCGCGGTCAGCGGAATTCCCTGCGCACCCACCGCCTCGTCCTTGTCGGACAGATTGACCTCGCGGAAGAAGATGTAGGCGCGGTTCGCGCGGCGCAGCTCCTTGGCGCCATCAGGGTTTTGCGTCATCCATTCCCTGATCTTCTGCATCGACATCTCCTCTTTCGGGATGATGCCGCGCTCGATGAGGATGCGACCGACAGCCGTATAGGGATAGCCGTTATAGGCGTCGTAGTTCAGCCGCACCGAGCTGCCGTCGTCGAACTTGATGCGCGCCGAACCCTGGATCTGCGCGAACAGCAGATCGGTCGGGTCCTTCAGCCACGCGATCTCCAGCCCACGGCCGGCGATCTTGCCATCCTCGATCTCGCCACGGTCGTAATATGGCACCAGCTTGCGGCGGCCGATCTTGCGATAGACCGGGCCCTTGTTGGGCAGGCTGACCGAGTCCTGCTTGTAGCCGCGCACGAACAGATTCGAGGGACGGCGATAGACCGGAACATTGTAGACATCGGTCTGCGTGCGCGATCCCTCCAGCACCGGCTCGTAATAGCCGGTGACGAAACCGTCGGGCTCGCCGAGACGCGAGATCCGCAGCGGCGAAAAGTTGTCCTCGAAGAAGGTCTTTGCCTTGGCGTCGTCGGTGAGCTCGAGCGATTTTGCCGCCCTGCAAGGTTCGTTGAGCGAGCCGCCAATTGCTTTTGATTCGGCCTTCGGCTCAGCCGCGCCGGTCTGCGCATTGATGGTCCGACAGCTGGCGCGGAACGTTTTGTACGCCGCGAGATGATTGTCATCGCCCCAGCCCTTCACGTCCGCCCAGGCCAGCGGCAGATATTGCGCGCCGGGAATTTCGAACGGCAGCGGGAGCTGCGGATAGGGCAAGGCCCGCGGCGGAGCGGCAGGCAATTGCGGGAGATGATGGTGGTGGCTGCGATAGTGGCGCCGCGCCGCCTCGGCGCCGAGCGAAAACGACGACAGCACGACGACGCCTGCGCAAAGCGCGGTCGCGCTGGTCTTCAGAAAGACCCTAATTCGCGCTTCCGGTGCCAACCAACTTCCAGTTCGGATCGCGAGAGGTGATGTCGCGGGCGAAAGTCCAGATGTCGGTGATGTCGGCGACCGTATCGGCGCTGCCGTCGACGATGTTGCCGGCCTTGTCTCGGGTGGCCGAGATCATCTGCGAGACGAAACGGATCGTGAGCTGGGCAGTACGGTCGCGCAGCTCGGCGCCGACGAGCTCGGCCTTGTCGATCGAGACGAAGCGGGTCTCGGTCTTCTGCTCGTTCTTCTCGCGCTCCTTGATGGCGGCGTCGAAGCTGTCATAGACGTCCGACGACAACAGGTCGCGCAGCGCACGGCGGTCGCCATTGGCAAAGGCCAGCACGATCATCTCGTAGGCGCCCCGGGCGCCCGAGATGAAATGACGCGGGTCGAACGTGGAATCCTTGTCGACGATGGCATCCAGGCCCTGCGCCAGTGCGGTGCCTGGCTCGGTCAGGCCCTTCCAGCGGTCGGAGGGCGGGGTCGGCTCGGCCGTCGGCGCCAGCGGGGCCTGGTCAATCACCTTGCCCGGCAT
>NZ_JALBGZ010000924.1:0-2113 GCF_023006515.1 Bradyrhizobium sp. PRIMUS42 | reverse complement strand
AGATCGGCCTTCTGGCGGCCGACCGGCGATTGCGCGCAGGCAGCAAGCGAGGCGGCGCCGGCGATGGCGAGCAACAGCCGGCACGAGGTTGCGAAGGAAATCCGGGCAGCTTCGGCACGTGCAATGCGAGACATGGTACGCCCCTCCGAATGGCCCCGATTTTCGGTGGGCAATGAGGGCAGAACCTTGTCGGAACAACAGCAGGCCTGGGGCCGCCGCCGTTTCGCGTCAGTTGTGACGATTCCATCACAGTCCCTGTCCTGAATCGGCACAGAGAGGGCGACCGGCTCAGCTCAGGCCGGTGGCGGGACCGCGCGCAAGGCGTCGCGGAATACGCCGAACTGCAATCGAAACGCTTGCGGGCTGTAGTCCTGATAATAACCCGCGGTCACCGCGACGACGAGATCGAGTTCGGGGACGATGCGGATCGACTGCCCGCCACGACCAAGCGCGCCGATCCAGTTCACCTTCCGGTCGTTGAGCCGCGCCTGGCCACGCCACCATAAATATCCGTAGGATTGATCGTCAGTCGCCTTGATCTTCTCTGCCGTCGAGGCGTCGATCCATGCCTTGGAAACGATCTGGCGGTCGTGCCAGCGGCCGCCCGCAAGGACGAGCTGGCCGATCTTGGCCATGTCGCGTGGCCGCAGGCGCAATCCCCCTCCGGCGTCGGTATCCCCCCTGTACCGCCCCCACGCCGTGCCGGTGATCCCCAGAGGCTCGAACAAATTCTCACGCGCAAACTCATCGAGGGGACGTCCGGTCGCCTTGCGGATGATGGCCGACACCAGCGTGAGCGCGCCGGTGTTATAGAAGAACTCCTTTCCCGCCGCGGCAGTCATTGGAAGACCGAGAACATAACGGCACGAATCCCATGCCATATGCATGCGCGCCTCGTCGTTGTCATCGTCTCCCGTTGTGGGCGTCGCTTCGATCCACTTCAGCCCCATCGACATGGTGAGCGCGTGTGCCAGCCGGATGCGGTCCTTTTCGGGGGAGCGCAAGCCGGACAGCTCGGGAAAAAAACTGAAGATCGGTTCGTCGACGCTGCGTATCAGCCCCCGGTCGATCGCGATCCCGACTGCGAGTGACGCAACGCTCTTCGACACCGATTTCATGTCGTGCAGCGTATCGGCGTCAAAGGCGACGTTCTCCACGCGGCGGCCGAAAATATGACCGGGTATCTCGTTCGCTCCCCTGAAGTAGTGCTCGAACACCAGCTTGCCATTGCGGGCGACCAGCACGGCATGGATGTTGGCATCGCTCGAGGCGAGGCGATCGGCCATCCGGCACAGCGCCTCGCGATTGACGAGACTGTTGTCATCGACGGCGACCGGCCAGCCGTCGTCCCGCACGAGCGGACCGCCGCAGCCGTCGGACGGGTTCGCGCCGACCGGCAACGCCGAAAGCGGCGCCAGTGCGGCTCCCCCGATGAGCGAAATGAATTGGCGCCGCCTCATTCAAGCCTCTCGCTTACATTCCCTCCGATGCCCGGCAGATTTCGGCACGAGCCTCGCCCGACTCGGCATATTCCCTGAGGATGCGCGCGAATTCGCGCCAATAGAGCTTTCGCCAACTCGTCTTCAAGCTGGCGAGGAAATCGAGCTCGCGTTGCGTCAGCGTGCACATCGCTCTCTAGGCCACGAGGCCTCCCATCGGTTTGAGGTCGGCGCTGCCGGGGAAGACCGTCTCGGCGAGAACCTTCTCCTCGAGGCGCAAATGATCCCGCAGCAGACCCTTCAGCACGGCGCGCAGATCAGTGGTCGGCCTGAGGTCGCGGTCCTCGAACAGCTGCGCCGGCTTCAGCCCGGGCCAGTCCGCAATGACGCGACCGCCGGCAAGCCCGCCGCCGATCAGGAAGGCGACCGTACCCGTGCCGTGATCGGTGCCCTGCGTGCCGTTGATCCGCGCGGTGCGACCGAACTCGGTGACGACGGCCACCACGGTCTCGCGCCAAGCCTCACCCATGTTGCTCTCGATCGCGGCGAAGGCGCCGTCGAGCGCCCCGAGCAGATTGTAGAGCTGGCCCGAGGCCGCGCCTTCGGCGATATGCGTGTCCCAGCCGACGAAGCCCATGGCACCGACGCGCGGACCGTCGGGCTTGGCGAGATAG
>NZ_JALBGZ010000923.1:0-2118 GCF_023006515.1 Bradyrhizobium sp. PRIMUS42 | reverse complement strand
CCGAATAGGTGCGCGAGCCGCGTGAACCCGACGAGGAACCGCCACCGACGCGCGCATCGGCGGACGAGATCGCCAGCGCAGTCGGCAGCGCAAGCGCCAGCACGACGGCGATCGTCTTGAAGAGATTGCGGGAGCGTAACGAGAACTTCATGTGCGTTTCCCAAATCCCCGGCATGGGGACGTGCGCTTAAGATGGGCAGACTTCCCGAAAAGTGAAGCCGGTTTCGGAACCTGTGGCTGCGGCCCTCAGTCGCGGGGATGTGGCAAAAGCCCATATTTGACGCGGATTTGGCCGGCCCCGCCAGGGAACCGTGGTCGCCGGTTACCGGCGGATTTGGACAGGAATTGCGCTTTTTCCTCGCCGTTGCGGGCGCAGCTCTCTCACCACGTCATTGCGAGGAGCTCGCGACAAAATTGCGAAGCAATTTTGCGCTGATGCGACGGAGCAATCCAGGGTCTTTCCACGGAGGCAGTCTGGATTGCTTCGCTGCGCTCGCAATGCCGGAGACTGCGGGAACGGCGCGCCGCCTCTCAACCTCACCCCTGCTTGGTCATCGTCTCCTTCACCGCCGCCACCAGCTGGCTGAGCGTGAACGGCTTGGGCAGGAAGTCGAACTGCTGGCCTTCGGGCAGGCTCTTCTCGAAGGCGTCCTCGGCATAACCGGAGACGAAGATGAACTTGATGTCGGGATTCTTCTCCCGCATCGCCTTCAAAAGGGTCGGGCCGTCCATCTCGGGCATGACGACGTCGGAGACGACGAGATCGATCCCGCCGCTCTGCTCCTCCAGCACCTCCATGGCCTCGACGCCGTTCTCGGCTTCGACCACGGTGTAGCCGCGCGAGCGCAAACCACGTGCGTTCAGCGCGCGCAGGCCCTCTTCGTCCTCGACCAGCAGGATGGTGCCCTGCCCCGTGAGATCGGTCCGCGGCTTGGCCTCGACGGAAGCGGCTTCCTTGGCAGCACCGTTGGTCGCGCTGACCGCAGCCGCCGCCTGCTCGACCTGAACGTCAGGCTCGGCATGGTGGCGCGGCAGGAAAATGTGGAACGAGGTGCCCTGCCCCGGCTCGGAGTCCACGTAGATGAAACCGCCGGTCTGCTTGACGATGCCGTAGACCGTCGAAAGGCCGAGGCCAGTGCCTTTGCCCACCTCCTTGGTCGAGAAGAACGGCTCGAAAATCTTGTCGCGTATGTCGGCGGGGATGCCGGTGCCGGTGTCGGAGACCTCGATCCGGACATAGTCCGCCGCCGGCATGCCCTTGTAGGCGAGCTTGGCCGCCTCCTCAGTGGTGACGTTGGCGGTGCGGATGATCAGCTTGCCGCCGTCGGGCATGGCGTCGCGGGCGTTGACCGCGAGATTGACGATCACCTGTTCGAACTGGGAGACGTCGACCTTGACCGGCCAGAGATCGCGGCCGTGGATGGTCTCGTGCTTGACCTTCTCGCCGATCAGGCGGCGCAGCAGCATTGCGAGATCGCTCAGGGCGTCGCCGAGATCGAGCACCTGCGGCCGCAGCGTCTGCCGCCGCGAGAACGCCAGCAGTTGCCGCACCAGCGTCGCAGCGCGCGTCGCGTTCTGCTTGATCTGCATGATGTCCTGGAACGACGGATCGGTCGGCTTGTGCGCGTTCAGCAGGAAGTCGTTCGCCATCATGATGGCGGAGAGCACGTTGTTGAAGTCGTGGGCGATGCCGCCGGCGAGCTGGCCGACCGTCTCCATCTTCTGCGACTGGTTGATCTGGTTCTCCAGCGCGCGCCGCTCGGTGGTCTCGAGCATGTGCACGATGGCGGCTTCCGCGTCGTTTTCGGCCGAATCGACCGGTGTGACGAAGAACTGGCCCCAGCGCTCCTTGGTCCCCTCCAGCGCCACCTCGACCGGCGCGATGTCGGCCTGGCCCTCGGCGGCCTGGTTGATGGCCGCGATCAGGAGGTGCCGGTCACGCGAATTGACCGCGCGGAAGATCGACTTGGAGGCGCTGTCGAGCCCGAGAGCCTGTCCGAGCTTGGCATAGCGCGCATTGGCGCGCACGACGTTGCCGCCGCGATCGACGGTCGCGATCGCCATCGGCGTGTGGTCGAAGAAGCGCATGAAGCGCACTTCGGCGGCGCGGTCGGGATC
>NZ_JALBGZ010000922.1:0-2123 GCF_023006515.1 Bradyrhizobium sp. PRIMUS42 | reverse complement strand
CCGCCTGCTCGCCGGAGCGCAAGGTCGACGCGATGCGGAAACGGGTCGGCCCATAGCCGCGCAGCCAGGGCACCAGCACGCGTGCGCCGGCTTGTGCAATGAGGGGCGCGGCCTCGGCATAGGCGTCCACGTCGTAGGGAAAACCGTGGCCCATGATGCAGGGCCAGCCATCCGGCGCGCCGTATTCGCGATAGGCGATGTCGAGGATGTCCGTGGCGATCGTTTTTTGTTGCATGGTTGCTCACGGCGTTTTGGAGGCTGTAGCCCGGATGAGCGCAGCGACATCCGGGACTTGGCAACACCGCACCCGGATATCGCTGCGCTCATCCGGGCTACAGCACCGCAAAGCCCGATTTATCTCTGCGGGCCGGACAGCGAGATGTCGCGCTCGGCGCGGAACACGTTGCTGTAGAGGTTGGCGATCCATTGCCGGCCGATCTCGGTCTTGTTGAGATAGCCGATCTCGGTCTGGATGTGGGGAGCGACGCTGTTCCAGTAGAATTGTGGATAGCGGTTCACGATGTCGGCAGGCGAATCGTAGCCGAGCTGGCGATTCATGCCGACCTCTTCGAACTCATAATACAGCGCGTTGGCCTTGCGCAGATAGTTGGGATCGCCGAGTTGGCCGATGAAGTCAGCCGCGCGCAGGATCGAGGCTTCGTCGTCATATTCCTGGCCTTGGCGGGCCGGAAAACGCGTGCCCTCGATGGCGCGGGCAACGCGCTCGGGATCGACTCCGGGAATATGCCGCAGCCGCCGCGTCACATAAAGCTTCGAGCGATCGACGTGATACATCATCAGGCTCGCATCCGATGCACCACGCGGCAACGAGATCTTGGTGTCGGCCGCGTCGATGACGAAGCCGTCGGAATCGTCCTCCTCGAACAGCCCGCGCACATAGCCGATGTCGTGGGCGAGGCAGGCGATCAGGACATGGACGTAGTCCTCAGCCGACAGGTGGGTATGAAGACTGCGGCCGCCGAGGATGGCCTGAGCCGCCAGCGTCACCAGCATCGTATGCTCGATATTGTGATAGAGCGCATCGCTGTTGCCGATGCATTCCATCGCGGTACGGGTCGCGCTCTCGATGATGTTGGCAGAAGTCTCATCGTACCGGCGACGCATGAACTTACCGAGGAAGCCCTCGAGGGATTCAGCCGCCAGTCTCGGTAAGGTTATCATGGATGCAGCCCCGTCCGCCGCTGGTGTCCCACGCTCTCTCCCGACGTCTCTCTCGTTCTCGACGCAAGCCAGCATAGCCCATCTTGGGCCGGCTGACCAAACCCTTGGCAACGCGATTATGGAAATATGTTACCGTTGTGCTATGCGACATCGCGGTTGCGGCAGCGGCCCGATACACCCTCGCGGCCGGCGCGGGAGCCCGCGTCTATTCCACCAGCAGCACGTCGACGGCGACGCCAAGCTTCTGCTTGGGCGAGCCGACGATGATGCCGTCGACGGGCGAGACGTCGGAGAAATCGCGCCCGACCGCAAGCACGATATGGTCGTTGCCAATCAGCAGATCGTTGGTCGGGTCGAAATCGACCCAGCCAAGCTCGGCCCCGCACCACAGCGACACCCAGGCATGGGTGGCATCGGCGCCTTGCAGGCGCGCCTGGCCCGGCGGCGGAATGGTGCGCAGGTAGCCGCTGACATAGGCCGCTGGCAGACCGAGCCCGCGCAGCCCTGCGATCATCACATGGGCAAAATCCTGGCAGACGCCGTGACGCTTGTCGAAAACCTCGCCGAGCGGCGTCGAGATCACCGTCGCCTTGGGATCGTAGCGAAACTCGGTGCGGATGCGATGCATGAGATCGACGGCGCAGGCGAGGATGCCCGCGCCGGGCGCAAAGCTCATCCCAGCGTAGGCGCTGACGGGACGCAGCACCGGCACCAGCGGGCTGGCAAAGACATAGCCGACCGGCGAGGCCGGCCCGAGGCTGGTCGCCTCGAAGGCGATATCGCGAACGCTCTCCCAGGACGGGCTTGAGGCATCGCGCGCCGGCGGCTGGCGCGACAACAACAACGGTCCGGGCATCGTCGGCTCGATCCTGATGATGATCCTCGCCCCGCTGGGCGCCATGCTGGTGCAGATGGCGATCAGCCGGACCCGTGAATATGCC
>NZ_JALBGZ010000921.1:0-2127 GCF_023006515.1 Bradyrhizobium sp. PRIMUS42 | reverse complement strand
GAATGGGCCGCCGGCTGCGGAGCCGCCGGGGCGGTCGCAGGCGCAGCCCGGTCCGGCAGACGCTTCCGAAATAGTCCGAACGCCATCACGTCTCTCTTGTCGGGGAACGGTCGGGCGCTATTTTCGCAGTCCGGAATGAAATCAGGGTTAACGTTGCCTCACCTCTAGGCACCGACCACTACGGTGGCTACCTTTACAGTGCTACCGCAAAGGCGGCAGATCCCTTTGATTCCGGCGGGTTGGCGGCCTATAAGGCCGCGCTTCCCACGCTCACCTTTGGCTGACGATCCTCGAGAGACCACGCATGGCCGGACATTCCCAATTCAAGAACATCATGCATCGCAAGGGGCGGCAGGATGCGCAGAAGTCGAAGCTGTTCGGCAAGCTGGCGCGGGAAATCACCGTCGCTGCCAAGCTGGGGACGCCCGACCCCAACATGAACCCGCGCCTGCGCGCGGCCATCATCGCGGCGCGCCAGGAGAACATGCCGAAGGACAATATCGAGCGCGCCGTCAAGAAGGCGCTCGGCAATGAGGGCGAGAATTATGACGAGATCCGCTACGAGGGCTATGGCCCCGGCGGCGTCGCCGTCATCGTCGAAGCGCTGACCGACAACCGCAACCGCGCCGCCTCCGACATCCGCTCCTTCTTCACCAAATCCGGCGGCAATCTCGGTGAAACCGGCTCGGTCTCCTTCATGTTCGACCGCACCGGAGTGATCGAATACGACCGCGCTGTTGCCTCCGACGACGCCGTGCTCGATGCCGCGATCGAGGCCGGTGCCGACGACGTCGTCTCCGGCGAAGCGGGTCACGAGATCTATGCGTCGACGGAAGGCTACCGCGACGTCGCCAAGGCGCTGGAAGCCAAGTTCGGCGAGCCGCGCAAGGCCGCGCTGATCTGGAAGCCGCAGAACACCGTCGCGGTCGACGATGAGACCGGCGAGAGGCTGCTCAAGCTGATGGATTTGCTCAACGAGCATGACGACGTCCAGCATGTCTACGCCAATTTCGAGGTGTCGGACGCGCTGGTCGCGAAGATGGGCGGGTAGGGCGCTTTCGTATCCCGGACGCGCTGCAGCGTGAAACGCTGCTGCGAGAGCCGGGACCCACGGCGCCTCAGGTACCGGTCGCAACATGGGCCCCGGTTCAACAGCATCACTTCGTGCTGCGCTGCGCCCGGGGCACGGCACCCCTCTCCCCTGTTACTTCCGTTCTGTTTCTGTTTCGCTTCAAGCGGCCAGCCGCTATCACTGGCCCATGACTGCGCTCCCGATTCGTGGCCCCGTTCGCATCATCGGCATCGACCCCGGCCTGCGCCGCACCGGCTGGGGCGTGATCGAGGCCGAAGGCAATCGCCTGATCTACGTCGCCTGCGGGTCGGTGGAACCGCCGGACAACCTGCCGCTGGCGAGCCGGCTGCTCGCGATCCATGAGGGGCTTGCCGCCGTTTTGTCCGGTCACCAGCCGATGGAGGCCGCGGTCGAGCAGACCTTTGTGAACAAGGACGGCGTTGCGACGCTGAAGCTCGGCCAGGCTCGCGGCGTCGCCATGCTGGCGCCCGCGATGTTCGGCATCTCTGTCGCCGAATATGCGCCGAACCAGGTCAAGAAGACCGTGGTCGGCGCCGGTCACGCCGACAAGCAACAGATCGCGATGATGCTGAAGATCTTGCTGCCCAAGGCCGAGCCGCCGTCCGCGGATGCCGCCGACGCGCTCGCCATCGCCATCACCCACGCCCATCACCGCCAGAGCACCGCGCTCCGGCTGAAGGTGGCGAGCCTATGATCGGCAAGCTCAAGGGCCTGATCGATTCCTACGGGGAGGATTTCGTCATCCTCGACGTCGGTGGTGTCGGCTATCAGGTGCACTGCTCCTCGCGCACCCTGCAGCATCTGCCCTCGCCCGGCGAAGCCGCGGTGCTGTCGATCGAGACCTATGTCCGTGAGGACCAAATAAAATTGTTCGGCTTCCGCACCGACCAGGAGCGCGAATGGTTTCGCCTGCTCCAGACCGTGCAGGGCGTTGGCGCCAAGGTCGCGCTCGCGGTGCTCGGCACGCTACAGCCTTCCGATCTCGCCAACGCCATTGCGCTGCGCGACAAGGCGGCGGTGGCGCGCACCCCTGG
>NZ_JALBGZ010000920.1:0-2131 GCF_023006515.1 Bradyrhizobium sp. PRIMUS42 | reverse complement strand
CTGCAACGGCTCGATCGAGGAGGTCCTCGTCGGCATGGTGGACAACAAGATGCTCGACCAGCAGCAATTGCGCGAGCTGGCGGACCAGGTGGCCAAGGCAAAGAAGGCGAGTGGACGTGCGCTGATCAAGACCGGGCAGAGCTGCAACGTCGCGGTGCCGCTGACATCAGTGCAATATTCCTCCGCCGGCACCGTCGTGCAGGTGATCCGCCGCAACCGCGTCGAGACCAAGCGTGTCGAGGTCGGCTTGATGTCCGGCGGCAATATCGAGGTCCGCGACGGCCTCAACGAAGGCGATGTCGTCGTCGCCCGCGCCGGCGCGCTCTTGCGTGAAGGCGATCCGGTGCGTCCGGTGATGGCCGCGGAAGCGGCGAAGTAGGTTTTCGCCGCGCCGTCATTGCGAGGAGCGAAGCGACGAAGCAATGACGATGTGGATGCAGATGTGCGCGACGACACGCACATCGCAAGGTGGGCAAAGCGTAGCGTGCCCAGGTCTTTCTATCGAAGTCCTGGAAAAATGGTGGGGCACGGCGCGTTGCGCCTTGGCCCACCCTACGAGAGCTCGCTTAAAAAAATGGGCCCCGGCTCAGCGTCGCATCATTGCATGATGCGCCGCGTCCGGGGCACGAGACGTCGCAAGACCTAAGAAAAACTAGCCGCCGGCTTCGCCGAAATGCACGTCTTCGAGCAGCGAGGAGGAGACCATCGGGACCTGGTCGCCTTCGCTGGCGCGGGAGATGGCGACGCGGGTCTTGTTGAAGACGCTTTCGGCACTGCCCCGAGCGTTGAGGTTGTTGAGGAACTCGCTGACCAGCACGCTGTGCTCGCCCTTGCCGTCGTCGACGACCTTGCCGGGCGAGGCCGAGGTGAGGATCAGGGCATTGTCGGACGCGCTGATCGGCGCGAGGCCGTGGCTGTAGGAGCGGAAGCGGCGCTCATAGGGATTGCGGCGGGAGGCGTCGACGACGACGAGCCTGGCCTTGGCGCCCTGCTCCTTCATCATGTCGAGCACGCCGTCGATGGAAACGCCCTGGCGGCGGACGTCGCTTTCCTTCCAGATCGCGGCATCGACAGGCAGCATGTAGCTCTCGCGGCCGGCCTGCACGCCGTAGCCGCCGAAGAACAGCATGACGACGGTATCGCGCTTGATCCGCGACTTCAGGCGGTTGACGGCGCGGACCATGTCGTCCTTGGTCGCGTCTTCCACCATGTCGACGTCAAAACCGTTCTTGCGCAGGGAGGAGGACAGCGCGCGGGCGTCGTTGATCGACTGCGTCAGCGGCGCGCTGGCGTCGGGATAATGTCCATTGCCGATGACGAGTGCGAGGCGGGAGGTCTGGGCGATCGAACCCGTAACCTGGTCGGTCGAGACGGCCTTGGCGGCATCGATCGCACGCATGTTGAGAGCAGCATGGGCGCCGATCACCAGCGAGACCGTGCCGATGAGGGCCGCGGCCACCGCGATCGTGCGTCTGGAAAGGTCGAGCTGCTTTACATTCATCTCGGTTCGTTTCCTGTGCCAAAGACCAGCCAAGCGCGCGCACACTGTTTGAGTAGCGCGATAGCGTCTTTAGGTTTGAGGGATTGGCCGGGGATGTGCCCCCGAATTACGCGCAATTTGCGGCGCCGCACCAAACAAACCCTTAACCGGATATCGCCTCCCCGGCAATAGATTGCCCAAAATTTGAGCTAACCGACTGAAGGCATTGGTTAATTTCGCAACCCAGATTTGTGCGTTTCCACCTCCTTGGACGCTTTCCGAGCCTCAATCATGCAGCCTTCGTGCCGGCTATTTCCGTGACTTTGATCACATTTGTTTTTCCTGCGAATCCGGGTAGCCTTTTCAACGACTTGCAAGGGGGTGGCGCGTGGGGAGCGCGCTGGCCGGCCCCCGGCCAAAAACCCCGCCAGAGTCCCCGCGACCAGGTATTTCATGAGCTTTCATTATTTTGCCGGCGCCGCCTGCCGGGCGCTGCTGGCGCCGAAGGACGGTCCCTCGCTTTACGACGTCTGCGATCCCGTATTATCGGGCCCAGCCAGCGGCGATCCGCATCTGGCCAAATTCTACAAGACCGCGCTCGGCAATCCCGCGCTGCGGGTGCTGCTGCGGCGGGCCGGGCTGCCCGAGCTG